>JACQQJ010000094.1 GCA_016207035.1 Nitrospinota bacterium
GTTTTATCCTGTATATCCTGTCTAAAATCAGGTCTTTGTTCTTTTTATCTCCTCTAAAATTATTCTATCATCATGAGAAAGCTTTGCTTTCTCTAATAAATCGGGTCTTCTTTCCAATGTCCTTTTAAGAGACTCCATCCTCCTCCATTTCCGTATTTTCTCATGATTGCCGGAGAGGAGGACTTCAGGCACCCTATATCCGTGAAAAATTTCAGGCCTTGTATATTGAGGATACTCTAATAAATCGGATGAAAATGAATCCTCTTTCACTGAATCTTCATCTCCAAGTACACCAGGTATTAATCTTACCATTGCATCTACTAATACCATTGCAGGTATCTCTCCGCCGCTCAGTATATAGTCACCTATGGATATTTCTTCATCCACAAAATAGAGCCTTATCCTTTCATCAACCCCCTCATATCTTCCACAGATAATGGTAACTCTCTCTAACAGTGATAGATCCCGTACCTTTGATTGTGTTAAACGCTCCCCCTGGGGGGTCATCAGGATAACCTTAGATTGAGTCTTTTCATTTATCTTTTCAATTGCCTCTTTCAGGGGACCTGGTATCATAATCATACCAGCGCCACCACCATAGGGATAGTCATCTGTAATCCTGTGTTTGTCGTGAGTAAAATCCCTCAGGTCGCAAATATGTATTTCAACTATCCCTTTTTCTATTGCCCTTTTAATTATTCCCTCTTTAAAAGGGGAAGAAAACATCTCCGGGAAAATAGTAATAATGTTACATTCAAAACTCCTCAAGCATCCTCCCCTCAAAAAAAGAAGAGGTCTATTCTAAAATCTCAAGAACTGCCCTCTTTCTCAGTTTGGTTGCTGTTGCACTGAGGATTGTCCTCATAGCCCTGGCAGTTCTGCCCTGTTTACCAATAACCTTACCTAAATCTTCAGGGGCTACCTTGAGTTCAAGAACTGTAGTCTTTTCACCTTCAACCTCCTGAACTGAAACCTCTTCAGGTTTATCTACAAGTGCCTTTGCAATATAAGTAATAAGTTCCTTCATAGATACTACCTCCACATTAACCCATGATGGCTAAAGGCTTAAGATTATAATCGTAATCCTTTAGCCTATGCCTTTCAGCCTAATTGTTTAGTTTAGACAGGAGACTCCTGACCGTATCTGACATTTGAGCACCTCTCTGGATCCATTTTTCAAATTGTACCCTGTCAATAGTAACACAATGAGATTCTCTCCTTGGATCGTATGTTCCGACTATTTCCAAAGATTTTCCATCCCTCGGGGATCGGGAATCAGCTGCAACAATATGATAAAACGGTTTCTTCTTTGCCCCTTCCCTCTTTAGCCGTAATATAACTGACACCTCATCACCTCCTTTGCAATGAATTGTGAAATTAAAAATAGGGGTTTAGTTAATTCCCTATCTATCAAAACTCGATAACTATACATATGTTTCAAAATGGGAAGAAACCCCTTCCACCGCCCATCAATTGGGCAGGCGCCTCAAATCTTTTCATAAAACCTGGTTTTGAAAGTTGTTTCATCATTTTTTTCATCCGCACAAATTGTTTAAGGAGCGTGTTCACCTCCCATACCTCAGTGCCACTCCCCTTTGCTATTCTCCTTTTTCTATTTCCATTGATAAGGGCGTGATTAATCCTCTCCTTTTCTGTCATTGAATCTATTATAGCTACAGTTCTTATCAGCTCTTTTCCATTTATCTCTTTACCTGTCAGCTTTCCTGCACCTGGTATCATACCTAATATCTGATCAAGGGGGCCCAGCTTTCGTATCTGGATGAGTTGTTCCCTGAAATCTTTCAATGTGAACGAGTCCCCCTTTATTTTTTTCTGCATTTTCTTCAAGGCATTTTCATCGAATGAGGTTTGGGCCTTTTCTATAAGAGACAGGATATCCCCCATACCGAGAATTCGTGATGCTATCCTGTCAGGATAAAAATTTTCTAACTGGTCTATTTTCTCCCCAACACCAATAAATTTAATTGCTTTACCGGTAACAGACCGTATAGAAAGGGCTGCCCCACCTCTGGCGTCACCATCCATTTTTGTCAATATAACCCCATCAATTCCAAGCCGCTCATGAAAAACCCTTGCCATAGTTACTGCATCCTGACCTGTCATGGCGTCTGCTATGAGGAGAACCTCATGGGGTTTAATGGCATCTTTTATATGTATAAGTTCATTCATTAATTCATCATCAATATGAAGCCTGCCAGCGGTATCAATGATAATGGTTTGGCATTCTTTTTCTAATGCATAATGTAGGGATTTTTTACATATCTCCAGAGGAACTGTCGTTCCATCCCCATCAAAGACAGGAATACCGATTTCTTTACCCAAAACCTTTAGCTGGTCTACCGCTGCAGGTCTGTAGACATCTGCAGCTACCAAAAGGGGTAAATGTCCCTCCTTCAAAAGTTTTCTTGCCAGTTTTACTGATGTAGTAGTCTTTCCTGAGCCCTGAAGTCCTACCATCATTATGATAGTTGGAGGCTTTGCTGCAAAGGCTATCCTGTCATCGGTTTCTCCTAACATGGATACCAATTCTTCATGGACTATCTTCACAACTTGCTGTCCAGGGGTAAGGCTCGATAGCACATCCTGCCCAATAGCCCTTATCCTTACCCTTTCTATGAATTCTTTTACCACATTCAGGTTTACATCTGCCTCAAGAAAGGCAATCCTCACCTCCCTCAGTGCCTCTTTGATGTTATTCTCATTCAGCACCCCGTAACCACGGAGTTTTTTAAAAATTACCTCTAATTTGCTGGATAGATTTTCAAACATGAATTAAATTTAAACATCTTTAACATACTTTGTCAAGCCTTGACTTTTCTTATAGCCTGTGTCAATCTTTAACCATGCGAAATTTTATATGCGAGATGGAAGAGAAGTCCTGCGGCAGTGGATATATAGATTTTGATGAGGCATACCGTTTAATTACCATAGATAATTCATATATATTTGACCTCATTGCATCTTCAGACAGGATAAGGAACAGGTTTAAAGGTAAGTCAGTAAGCCTGTGTGCGATCATAAATGCAAAATCAGGGGGGTGTCCTGAGGATTGTGCCTTTTGTTCCCAATCTTTACACCATAAAACCGATATACCGGAGTATCCCCTTATAGTTGCTGATCAAATAATTGACCATGCAAGGGATGCCGTTACCATGGGGGCACATAAAATCGGTATAGTAACAAGCGGTAAAGGGATTAATAATCTCAATGAGCTGCACAGGATCTGCGAATCTATAAATAGTTTGAAAAACAGGGTGCCCATCCATAGATGTGCGTCTCTGGGTATTTTAAGCAAGGATGACCTCTTAGAGCTCAAAGGGGCTGGTTTACAGGAATATCATCACAATTTGGAGACAGCGAGGAGTTTCTTTTCCAATGTATGCACAACTCACTCGTATGATGAGGATGTGGATACAATACAGAGTGCAAAGGCTGCTGGGCTTCGGACATGCTGCGGTGGGATCTTTGGAATGGGTGAAACTGTGGAGCAGAGGATTGAGCTTGCCTTTACCCTGAGGGAGTTAGAGGTAGATTCTATTCCCTTAAACTTCCTCCACCCCGTCAAAGGGACAAGACTTGAATATACCCCTCCACTCATGCCCCTTGAAATAATAAAGATAATAGCCTTCTATCGTTTTGTGCTCCCCGATAAGGATATAAAGATAGCAGGGGGAAGGGAGTATAACCTGCGAGACCTCCAATCCCTCATTTTTGCTGCCGGGGCAAATTCTGTTATGGTGGGTAATTATCTCACGACAAGGGGGAGGTCTTATGAGGAAGATTTACAGATGATCAAGGATCTTGGTTTAGAGATTGTATCAGATTCTTTATAAATCTATTACCCTTCAGGTTTTAACCCACTAAAGACTCCAAAATTTCCAAAAATTCTGTTGATAACCCTTTTCTTTAAATGTATATTCTATACAGCAAAAAGCAGTTTCTTGTCATTGAAAGGGTATCAGCATAGTTTAAATAAAGAATATGATTCTGCAATTGAGGCATACACAAAGGCAATTGCCTTAGACCCGAATATTGCCCAAGCCTACTACAATCGTGGGTTTGCCTTGCCTTGCAAGGTGTTATGGGCAGGGCTATATCCGATTTCCAAAAGGCTTATGATATAGGATATGAGATCGCATGCAAGTTTGTAAAATCATGGTAGGGCAAGCCCTGAATCAAGTTCAGGGTGGCCTTGTATTATGCAACCTTAAAAGGTTGCCCTACGGAATTGATAGTTCAGGTGTTTTCGTCTTCACGCATTATCTGGGATGAAAATTTACCAGATTTAAAGTAGGTGGTGTTTATAAAGATAAGATATTCAAAAGAGGCTGGTATTCTTTTAATAGAGCTTAGAGATGGAACTCCTGCAGATTCATGAATTTTATACATGACGAATTAGAGAGATTAAAGAGTGAGGGACTTTACAGGGAATTAAGGGTAATTATTGAAGGGGAGCAGGGAGGGGTTGTAAAGATTGGTGGAAGGGAAATAATTCTGCTTTCATCCAATAACTATCTTGGACTTGCCTCCCATCCTGAATTAAAAAGGGCTGCTATATTAGCTATAGAGAGATACGGATGTGGTTCAGGTGCATCCCGACTTATCTCAGGAAATATGGAGCTCCATGAGAGGCTGGAAGAAGACATTGCATCTTTTAAAAAGACAGAGTCAGCCCTATTATTCAATTCAGGATATACAGCAAATCTTGGGGTTATATCCTCAATCTGTGGAAAGGAGGATGTAATTTTTAGTGATAAATTGAATCATGCCAGTATCGTTGATGGATGTCTGTTAAGCGGTGCAGAGGTAAAGAGATATCCCCATAAGGATATGGATATACTTGAAAAATTTCTTAAAAATAGCTCAGGTTTTAAGAAAAGGGTTATTATTACCGATGGTGTATTTAGTATGGATGGAGATATTGCACCTATCAGGGAGATAGTGCACCTTGCAAAGATGTATTCAGCAATGGTGATGGTAGATGATGCCCACGCCACAGGTGTCTTTGGAAAGAATGGGAGGGGGACAACAGAGCATCTTGGATTGGATAATGGTATAGATATTATTATCGGGACATTCAGTAAGGCCCTCGGGTCTTTTGGCGGATTTGCCGCGGGGGTTAAAGAAATAAGGGAATTTCTTATAAACAGGGCAAGGGGTTTTATTTATACTACATCCCTGCCTCCATCGGTTCTTGCATCATCCATTGCAGCTATTAAAATTGTTGAGAATGGACATGGTTTAAGAGATTCCTTATGGAAGAATGTTGGTTATTTTAAAGAGGGGCTGAAAAATATGGGGTTTGATATTATGGGAAGCGAATCTCATATCATACCAGTCTTTGTGGGGGATAATCATAAGACAGTGGAGATGAGTCAGATGCTTTTAAGGGAAGGGGTATTTGTACAGGGGATTAGACCCCCTACCGTTCCCCCTGGGAAATCAAGACTGAGAGTTACCGTCACTGCAGTTCACAGAATGGAAGATATGGATAGGGCATTAGAGGTATTTCATAAGGTGGGAAAGAAATTGGGGATTATATGATCATGGATAAAACAAGGTATAAAACTCAAAACTCAGGATTATTCCATGAAAACAGCCCCATGAGATTGTTGATTCTGGTATTTGTATTTCTTATCTCTCTATCCTCAAAACCCCTCCCCCCTGTAGATATAATCATGGAATTGGAAAGACAGCCTGAGGTTCCTGGTCTGGCAATAATAAATGTAAAGGTAACCCCCCTGATAGAGCAATCCGATCTGAATGTGCAGATAGAACTTCCGGAAGGTCTTAAATTATTTCGTGGTGTGGAGAGGTGGAATGGGATTTTGGAGGTGAATAAGATGCATACATTTCAGTATCAGGTGTATATCCCTGATAAAAAAATATATGAGATAAAGGCATCTGTTACCTTAAGACTATTGACAGGTGAGACTGTCAAGAGGGAAGAGGGCTTAGAGATAATTCCTGAAGGTGTAAAGAGGGAATTAAAGAAACTGCCTGAAAAAAAGGGAAAAGACAGGGGGGTTATAGAATTCAAAGGGGGAGATGAACGGAAGACAAACAAAAAATGAGCTATGGAAAATATAGGATGCAGGTTATATGATTCAAGGTATAAAATCCTACCCTGTCTGTTTGTTTCAATCTGTTGTCTCCTTTCTTCCTGTAGTAGTGGTTCAAGTGGTGGTGGGGGTAGTTCTTCTACCAGTGGTAATGAATCAATTATTACCGGGAGTGGCTCTGTTACCATATCAGGCGTGGTTCAATATGAGGACAGGACATTTGATTCTACAGGTTTTACAGGTACTCAGTATAGGGCAGTAAGGTTTGCTGATATTGAAATTGTAAATGCATCAAATTCAGGTATTATAGCCTCAACAGCAACGGATGGAAGTGGAAACTACACAATAAGCCTCTCACCCACCTCTGCGAGTGTCTATGTAAGGTGTCTGACATCAACATCAGTAAGATTTAATAATGGTCTCAAGGGTTACCATATAGAGGTAGTAAATGGGGGCAGCAGTGTGTATTCTATCGTGTCAGATAACTTCAGTATAATTAATCCTGGAATTTATTCAAGAAATCTGAATGCATCGGTGAGTGGAGGTGCAGGGGGGCCATTTAACATCCTCGATACATTGATAGATGGGGCTGAGTTTGTTGTAGCGAAAAATGGAGGGTTTACATCAAATAAGCTTAAGGCATTCTGGTATGATGGGAGCACAGATGGGACATATTTTACGACAGCTACAAATACATTACATTTCCTCGGAAAATCCACTGATAGCGATAGTTATGATGATACGGTAATACTCCATGAATTTGGTCATTGGGTGTCTAATAATTTTTCAAAGGATAATTCCCCTGGTGGCGACCACACTATAACTGGACATTATGATATACGGCTTGCCTGGTCTGAAGGGTGGGCGACCTTTTTTGGCAGCAGTGTCAGGAGTCATTCAGGTTATTCAAACCCTCACTATTATGTAGATACTTCAGGCGGTAGTGGAAATGGAAACCTTCTATTCTCTTATGAAATAAAGACACCTTCTTTTTCATCTTTTGCAACGGGAAGTGATAATGAACTATCTGTGGCATCTGTCCTCTGGAATATATTTGATGGTAGTTTATCTGTGGGCTTCAGCGGTATATGGGATGTAGTAAAAAATTATCTCCCCTCTGCTGAAGAGGTGAGTTTAGAGGACTTCTGGGATGGATGGTTTATAAAGGGGTATGGCAGTTCAGCAGACCCTACCTCATTATTTCTTGCAAGGTCTATTGAATATATATCTGACAGTTATGAGAATGACAATAGCAGTGGTCAGGCAAAATCAGTAACTCTTGGAACATCCTATCATCATACATACTATCCTTCAGGGGATGAGGACTGGATAAAGTTTGATGCAGCAAATGGAACTACCTACAATATAGAAACCTTTAATACTTCCAATGGTGCAGATACCCATATTTTTCTATACAGCACAGATGGAACCACTCTCATAACATCAAATGATGACAGGTCTCTTACCGATTACTCATCCCTCATACTATGGACAGCTACTGCCGATGGGACATATTTTGTGAAGTCCATGGCATATTCGGGGTCCGGGGCAATAGCGAAATACGGCTCTTATGACCTGAGGGTATCTGTTCAGTAAAAACAGTTGTAATAATAAATTGGCATGGAGTGGAGCCCCTGACTATACAAACTAAATTGTTTTTAAAGAGCCATTTCCTCTTTCGTCCGTAAGTCTGCGGCTCAATAACCTTATCTCTCCTCAATCAGTTTTTCTACATCCTCGCCTGGTATATTTGTATTGAATACATATGACCTTACGGCTCCATTTTTATCAAAAATGATGTATAAATCCTTTGAATAGGTGGTTCCTCCAGCACTCCATTTGTTGTAAACATATGTCCATGTTAGTTCACCATTATCTGTACCCTTTCTGAACGGTGGACCGAGGTTATCGTTTATCTCCTGTTTTGTAGTTTTGCCTTTTTCAATCCTCTTTACAAAGGTAATATCAAAATCCTTCCCCACCGTCGCACAGCCATAAAAAGTTAGCAGAAATAAAAAGATAATAATTACTTTTTTCATCTTAATCTCCTATAGCAAAAGACTATGACATTGATACCTTTAAATCCCCTTGCTGATAAAGGGGACAGATTTATTTTCTTTATCTTATCCTGTTGCATGCTTCCATTCTACTAAAACTACACCTTATGTCAATAATCCCTTTTAATGGGTGTCCCCTTTTCCACTCGACGGCGTGGTTGGAATCATTGTATCGGATTTCACGCTGCTCCATCCGACCTACGATACCGACAACCTACATTCTTTGGAACTCAATTGATTTCTCAATTTCGAGTGTCTTTTTTATAGAATCATAGTCAGGCATCAGACTCGCCACGTTAATATCATCTCTGTGCAGACACCAGGGTATTTACTTTTTGGGAAGAAACAAATCCACGAGTATCACCTGCATATCCATAACATTGGTCCCTGTTGGACCTATTATTACATGAGAACTCTCTCCTGACAGAAGGTCAAGCTTTTTTAAAAAATTATAAGAATCATTCTCAGCCAAATAGTAATTTGGGTCAAGACCGAGCTTTTTTGCTCTTATCACAGTATTGCCATCCACTATCGCACCTGCTGCATCAGTGGGGCCATCAGTTCCGTCAGTGCCTGCGGATAACATCGTTATCCCCTCTATCCCTTCTATCTCAATTGCAAAGGCGAGTGCAAGCTCCTGATTTCTGCCACCCAGACCTTTTCCTTTCACCGTTACAGTTGTTTCGCCGCCTGATATAAAGCACCGGGATTTTTCCCCTCCTCTCAAGGAATTCTGAACCTCTATTGCTATGGTGGACAAGTATCTCGCAGCATCTTTTGCCTCCCCTTGTAGTTCCGATGTAATTATTTCTGTCTCGAAATCCATTGATACAGCCTTTTCCATTGCAGCAGCAAGGGCATATTTAAGGCTTCCGATGACAACTGTCTGTGATTTTTCAAAAAAGACCTCATCTCCTTTAGGTGTATCCTTTATCTTTGCCTCTATGCCTCGCTCTATGGTCCTCATTACCCCTTCTGGCAATCTGTCTTCAAGGTTATATTTTCTTATAACCTCCATTACATCTTTAAATGTAGTAGTATCAGGCACAGTTGGACCTGATGCAATAACATCAGCTCTGTCGCCTATAACATCTGAGAGTATTAAGGTTATGAGTGTTGCAGGATAGGCTGCCTCTGCCAGTCTGCCCCCCTTTACTCTTGAGAGATGCTTCCTTACTGCATTAATCTCATCAATCCGTGCTCCTGAAGAAAGTAGTAGTTTATTAACCTCTTTTTTCTCATTAAGGGTTATACCATTCGCAGGGGAAACAAGAAGCGACGAGCCACCCCCTGATAAAAGACAGATAACAAGGGTCTTTTCGTCAAGTCCTGTAAGGAGTTTTAAAATCTCCTCTGTGCCTTTAACACCAGCTTTATCAGGCAAAGGATGCCCAGCCTCAATCTGTTTTATCTTCTTCAGAGAACGGGTATGTCCATACTTTACAATAATAAGACCCTGGCTGATTCTGTCCCTGAGTATATCTTCAACTGCCTGAGCCATAGGGGCAGTAGCCTTCCCTGTCCCAACTACAACAATTTTGTTAAACCGGCTTAATAAATAAGAAGTATTTCTGATGTTAAGATTAACACCGTTAAATTGGAGGGACCGTAAAATTAGTCTGTGCGGATCCACAGCATCAATGCCTGCCTGAAATATAGTTTGAAGTATTTCACCTGTTATCATCCCTTCGTTTGCAATAGGTAAAGCAAATATATGTTCGAGGGAGTTGTGAAATGACTTATTTAAACAACCCCCTAACCCCCTTTCCCTGATAAAAACATTCAGGGACAAGTATTAAGGGGGATTTTTCACCTCTTTAGCATTAATTCCCCCTTATCAAAGGGGGACTCAAGGGGGTTGTCCAGAAAACCAATTCATTACTTCTGGGGTAAAATTTTCAGGGTATACCTGAAATCCCTTTATTTATAGCTATCTTCTATTTTGCAACTCCCTCATCTGTGGCTAATCAGGTTTTTGTTATCCCTTCTCTCCCTTCAAATGCACGGTTCTCTGCGGGAAGGGTATCTCTATGCCTTCATCTCCGAATCGCTTAAAAATCCTCTTTCTCAGTTCGTGTTGGACAAGATACTGGTCAACGAATTCCTTGACCTGACATATCAGTGTAAAATCAAGCGAGCTCTCTCCGAATCCCGGTATAAATCTCACAAAAGGCTCAGGGTCTTTTAGTAGCCCGGGAACCTCTCCAACAGCCTTTTTCGCCTCCTCAACAAGTATCCTCTCGATCTTTTCAGGGTTAGAAGAATAACTGACACCTATTGGAATGAGTAAGGACATCCTCTTTTCAGGGAGATAGTAGTTTGTAACGATACTCTGGGCAAGCTTGCTGTTCGGGATTATAACCATGTTATTGGGAAGCATCTTTACCCTTGTTGTCCTCCATGTAATGTCATCAACATAGCCCTCCTGCCCTGTCTCAAGTCTTATAAAATCCCCGACCCGAATGGTCTTTTCAATGAGGATATGAATCCCGGCAAAGAGATTTGCCAGTGTATCCTGAAGGGCAAGGGCAACAGCAAGACCTCCAACGCCTAATGCTGTAATGAAAGGGGTAATCGAGATTCCGAGGACACTGAGGATTATCAAAAAACCCAGAACAAATATTACGCCTTTAAGAATTCCATATACAAGTCCTGTTGCAGGAATCGGGAGATTTGATTTCTGTATAAAACTGCTGAATATCTTTCCTGAAAGATTTGCAGCAGCAACGGTAATGGAGAATATTACAATTACATGAATTGTCTTGCTAATATAAATGATATACCTTTCCTGAATATCTGTGACAGCAACACCGATGTAAAGACCTATGGCTATGCACCAGTAAAAGGAAGGGGTCTTAAATGCTTTGATTATTATGTCATCAATATCAGTCTCTGTCTTTCCTGCCCATCTATGAAGAACTCTAAAGGCAATACCCCTGACTAAAAATAATAGAGATAAAGAAATAAGGGCAGCCACTGCGGGAATTAGCAGCTTCTGTATATTCATATCCATAAATACCTCCCTTAAGTTAAAAATCAATAATCAAAGTTGTTAAGAAAGCTGTATCAGTATGCTCAACCCCAGGTGCAGGTAATATGTTCTGATAGTTTACAACATAATTGATACCAATGGAAACCGCTTTGTTTACCTTGACTTATATGGCAGATTCGGAATCTACAAAATATTTATCCGTATTTTTAAAGGAGACAAAACTGTCAAGGGTCTCTTTGAATTTTAAATTCTCAAGAATTTTCCACTCATATTTTACGGTTGTTTTTCCCGCAAGATAATCATCCGAGCCTTTAACTTCTCCAGAAAACTCATCGTAATAATAAATTGAAGATATTAACCACTGCAATCTGTGTACTCCTGTGTCTATAAAAGTATAACCCACGCCAGGACCACCAAATAGTCTGTACTCATATCCTGAAAAAATGTCCCTGATGTAACCTGCGGATAACAGGGCAAACAGCCTTTCCGTAATACCCCTCTCCCATCGTGCCTCTGATGAAACCTTATTTGAGGTTTCTCTCTCCATGTCCTTCACCTGTAAAATCTTTCCGTTTAAAAAGTATCTATATTATAGGCCCCTCTTTTTTAATCTCCAGTTTACCTGAAATCGCCTGAATATCTGTATTACCAGCGGTGTCGGCAAAGGAGATCTCCGCCCGAATCTTCCATTGCACCTCGCTCTGCATCTCCTCAGCATGAATATTCGGAACAATACAAATACTTATTAAAAAAAGAAGCACCCCTCTCACTGTAAAACATATTCTCATCTTCATGCACCCAGCCTTATGCCAGATTTTTTATCAAATAGTATAATCTTATCGAGGGGGATTTCTATAAACACCCTTGAGCCCGCTTTAAAATCGTCATTTATCTTTGAAATCCCCTTCACAGTCACATTATTCCATATCACATCAACATAGTTGAATGAGCCTGCTGATTCTATCATAGATACCTTAACCTCTATCCCCCCCTCTGATTTATTTGCAGATACAGTTATATCCTCAGGTCTTATCCCAAGAAGCAATTCCTTACCACTCTTTAATAAATCTGGTGAAAAATATTCATTAACCGAAAATAGGATTCCATTACAATCTATCTCCAACGGCTCGCACCTCCGTATATAAGCCTCTATGAAATTCATGGAAGGGCTCCCGATAAAACCTGCGACAAAGACATTTGAAGGGTTCATGTAGACATCAGACGGTATGCCGCACTGCTGTATCTCGCCATGATGAAGCACGGCTATCCTATCGGAAAGGCTCAAAGCCTCTGACTGGTCGTGGGTGACATAAACAGTGGTAATTTTAAGCCCCTTTTGAAGCTTTTTTATCTCCCCCCTCATTTCCACCCTCAACCTTGCATCAAGGTTTGACAGGGGTTCATCCATAAGGAATACCTTTGGTCTTCTGATAATGGCACGGCCGAGGGCAACCCGCTGCCTCTGCCCTCCAGAAAGTTCCTTTGGCTTTTTGTTCAGCATCTCCTCAAGTCCGATAAGGGCTGCAATCCTCTTAACCTCTCTGTCAATTTCTGATTTGGCTATCTCCTTCATCCTCAATGGAAAGGCTATGTTTTCATAGACTGTCATATGTGGATAGAGGGCATAGCTCTGGAAGACCATTGCCACATCCCTATCCTTCGGTGAGAGGTCATTCACCATGGTATCATCAAAATATATACTCCCCTCTGTAATAGACTCAAGTCCTGCAATCATATTAAGGAGCGTAGATTTTCCACAGCCGCTGGGTCCCACAAAGGTGAAAAACTCCCCTTCCCTTATTTTCAGGTCAATCCCCTTAATCACACCGACATCCTTAAAACTCTTTGTAACCCCTTCAAATCTAATCTCAGTCATATTTATCCCTTTACTGCCCCGGCAGTCAGCCCTTTTATAATCCTTTTCTGAAATGCAAAGACAAGGATTATCAGGGGAATGGTTACAATAATTGAGACTGCAGCAATATCACCCCAGGGGACTTCATGTATCCCCGGAAACATGGCTATGCCAACAGGTATGGTCCTTGACGCAATCGTGGATGTGAAGGTCAGGGCAAAGAGAAACTCATTCCACGAAAAGATGAATATTAGTATTGCAGTGGTAAATATACCAGGTGCTGAAAGGGGGAGGATTATCTTATAGAATATCTGGAAAGGTGTACATCCATCCACCCTTGCTGATAGATAGATTTCATCAGGTATCTCTCTGAAAAAATTCGTTAATATCCATATTGAAAGGGGGAGGGAAAAGGTTGTATAGGTGATTATAAGTGCCAGCCATGTATCCCTTAAACCCAAAAAGCGGATAATGATATAAAGTGGGCTCACTGTGGCAACAGGTGGAAACATGGAGACGGATAATACAAAACCAAGAAATAAACCCTTATAGCTCACACTCAGTTTTGACAGGGCAAAGGCAGTGAGAGAGCCGATAGTCAGGGAAAAGAGTGTTGTGGACAAAGAAACAACTGCACTATTAAGAATAATCCTTAAAAAAGGATACCCCTCAAAGATAGATATGTAGTGCCTTATAGTAATAGTTTCAGGAAATACAGGTGGAAGTCTTGTAATTTCAGAATCGGGCTTCAGGCTTGTAAGAAATTGCCATAAAAATGGGCTGATGCAATACGCTATAACTAACACCGCCAGAAAATAAAAACCTAAACTTTTTATCACCTTACCCCCCTGCTTAATATCCTGAATTGTCAAAACCTAACCACAGAGAACACAGAGAAACAATTAAATATCAATAAGTTATGAGAGATTCTATTCCCTCCCCTCTGTGTCCTCTATATTTTTACTCACTCCCTTAAGAAAAACTACCATCAAAAAATCTTTAGAGGTCACAGAGAAGATTGTTTTTTAAATCTTTTAAAGCTTATTTCTCTTTTCTTTTATTTA
>JACQQJ010000100.1 GCA_016207035.1 Nitrospinota bacterium
CTCTATATCTTGAAAACAAATAATGAGGCTGTTATTTTAAAAACCCTCTCCAATCTATCTAAACAGATTGAAAGGAATCTTATCTACATTGATGCTGAGATAAAGATTGTAGATGCCGTTGAGTTGGGAGATGTTCAGAAGATTCCAGAGATAACTGCAGAATTTGATAAAATCAAATGGGAAAAAAAGGATGTTGTATCATACCGTTTAGATGCACTTTTGGGGGAGCTTTATTTTGAGCTCTGGAAAAAAGGTAATAAAAAGGTCAAGGAGATAGAGAGAAGGATGTTATCGATGCCGAGGACCACAACTGGCTATGAACTGGTAAAGACAGAACTGATAGAAGAAGAGAAGAAGAACAAGCCCTTACTTGAGAAGGCAGAGAGTATACTGGCTATAGCGTATAGTAATAACCCTAACTTCTGGAAGACAAACTATATCCTCTATGAGATAGCTATAGAGAAGGGTGACTATAGAACTGCAAAGGAGTATATAATTCATCTCATAAAATTGTTTCCTGAAGAGTTTAATTACTCATACCAGTTAGGTCGTCTCTATGCAATGGAGAACCAGTATAACCTGGCTATGCAATATTTTGAGGATGCGTCCAAGAAGGCTTTAAAAGAAGGGGTGACGGGGATGAATGAGAATGATATTTTGGATATTGTCTCTGAATCTATGAAGATGTCACAAAAGATATTGAAGAAGTCAAATGCCACAGATTTTATGGATTTAAAAAAGATAAAGGAGGATTCAGAAGAGCACTATCTTCTGAATATTATGAAGAGAAATAATGCCCAGGTAAGGACAGTCCTTTATCAGTTAAGCAAGAGGCATACAGATAATAATATAGAACAGGCAGATTATCAAAACAGGATTGCAGTTACCTTTCGCAGGAGTGGTGACCATGTTATGGCTATGAATGCCTATCAGGAGGCGGTAAAACTTGATCCCCTAAATCCGATTCTAAGGCTTAACTTTGCAGCATGTCTTACATTATTAAAGCTCTATGATCAGGCTAAAGAAGAAGCAAATAAGGCGCAGGAATATAATAATGGTGATATTGATGAAAATATTATAGGCAAGGTTATATCGCTCATTGATGTGAGAGATGTTGAGGGTATTAAAAGGATACTCGTTTAGGTGATTTATGGCGATTACATTAATTATAATAACGCAGAGCCCTGAAAGGTTGGGCATTCTGCGGGTAGCGGGGTAAAGGTGATTATGGAGGTTAAATGATAACAAATACTGATGTGCTTAAGGCATTAGAAAATGTTATGGATCCAGATCTTGGAAGGGATATAGTTTCTCTGCATATGGTAAGGGATATTCGTATTGAGGGTAACAGGGTTAGTTTCAAACTTGTTCTGACAACTCCGGCATGTCCCTTGAGGGCACAAATAGAAGATGATGCGAGAAAGGCAATATTATCTCTCAATGGCATTAGCGAGGTTTTTATTGAGACGAGTTCTGAAGTCCCTTCAGCAAGGAGATTTACTGATAAGGAAAATATTCTTGGCGTGAGAAATACTGTTGCTGTTGCGAGCGGCAAAGGTGGGGTAGGGAAGTCTACTGTTGCAGTGAATCTTGCAGCAGCATTGGCAAAGAGCGGCGCGAAGGTTGGGTTACTTGACCTGGATATCTACGGTCCAAGTATACCAGTCATGATGGGCATCAGTGAACCCATACAGATGACTTCAGAGGGGAAGATGCTGCCAATTATGAATTATGGAATCAAGATGATATCTGTTGGGTTCATACTGGAGGAGGATGCACCGCTGATATGGCGTGGTCCCCTGGTAATGCAGATTGTAAAACAATTCTTAAGAGATGTTGATTGGGGAGAATTGGATTATCTTATAATTGATCTACCACCTGGCACAGGTGATGCACAATTAACACTGGCGCAGACCATTCCACTTACAGGGGCAATCATTGTAACTACACCACAGGATATCTCCCTTATTGATGCAAGACGGGCAATCAAGATGTTCGAGAAGGTTGATGTGCCAGTACTGGGGATTGTTGAAAATATGAGTTACTTCCTTTGCCCCCGTTGCGGTGAGAAAACCGAGATTTTTAGTTCAGGGGGTGGAGAGAAGACGAGTCAAAAGTATGACATCCCGCTTATTGCTAATATACCCATAGATACCCAAATAAGATTGGGTGGTGATGAAGGTAAACCTATTGTTATCTCAAACCCTGATTCCCCGCAGTCAAAAGAATTTGAGACGGTTGCAGGTGCAGTAGCTTCAATGATCAGCATACTGGATATGTCGAAATAGTCCCAGGTATTGAATATAAACCCGAATAATTCAATTAACCAAAGAGTGCACAGCGTGGTAATGCCACAACCAAAGACATTACAAACCACGAAGGTCACGAAGGACACGAAGATTAAAAAACTTTAAAAAAATTTATTATCTTTCTTCGTGATCTTCGTGTGCTTCGTGGTTAATAAAAAACATTGATAAAAAAGCAAGGTTTTATGACCTTGTATTACAGAGGAACAATTATAATTTACTTGTAAATTAAAAAAATTCTCTCTGTTCCCCTGTGCCTTCCTTAAGTTCATTTTTAGGTTTATGGATGATCTTCTACCCATATCTCCCCATCTACAGTTACCTCTTTTTTCCATATAGGGACTATTTTTTTTAGTTCGTCAATACACCATTGGCAGGCAAGAAAAGCCTCCTTCCTGTTTTGAGAAACTGATATGATGAGGACTATGTTTTCAGCTATATCAATTCTGCCTATCCTGTGGATAATCCCTATATCGAGGACATTGAATTTAGAGATTGCCTCCTCTCTCAGGGTGTTTAATTGTTTTTCAGCCATCCCTGGATAGTGCTCAAAAAAGAGGTTTTTTATAGATTTCCCCCTTGAGATATCCCTGGCTGTTCCGAGGAATATTACCACGCCCCCTGCATTCCTGTATTTTTTTCTCAGGGTTTTCACTTCTGTATCTATATTGAAATCTTCAGTCTGTATACGAATCATAAAGAGACCCCAGTTACCAGAAGGCATTTTTGAATAGTTCAATCCCTCTTTTCCCTTTTGAAAGGTCGATTGCCACCACATCAAACCTGTAGTCCAGATTTTTAATATTGTTGCTTGACAGGAAATAGAGGGAGAGTTTTTGAAGTTTCTTCTGTTTTGAATAATTTACTGTTTCCTGTGGCGGACAAAAGGAGGATCTATTTCTTGTCCTGACTTCAATAAACACAAGGACATTTTTATCAAAGGCTATTATGTCAATCTCTCCCAAACTGCATCGGTAATTTCTTTCAACAATTTTGTATCCAGAGCTTCTTAAAAATTCAACAGCTATATCCTCACCAATCTTTCCTGTTTCCAATCGTGTCATTATTCAATACACAATATCAAACGAGAATTTCTTTAATACCTCTAAAACTTTTTCTATGTATATAACAGGGACCAAATTCTTTAATCCTCTCGAGATGCTCCTGAGTACCATATCCTTTATGTTTGGAAAATAGATATTGGGGATATTTTAAATCATATTCCAACATAATTCTGTCTCTGGTCACCTTGGCAATAATAGAAGCAGCCGCAATAGACTGACTGATGGAATCCCCTTTTTTTATTGTATACTGTTTTGTAAGGGAATTAATGGGTATGATACCATCTATAATAAGAAGGTCTGGAGTAATTGTTAAATTTGATTCTGCCTCAATCATTGCTATTTTAGTGGCTTCAAGAATGTTTTTTTCATCAATAATATCTGAAGAAATAATACCTATGCCAACAGAAAGGGCAACATTTTGTATAACATCAAATAATCTCTCCCGCTTTTTACTGGACAATTTTTTCGAATCATCAATACCAGGGATAATTATTTCAGGTGGAAGTATAACTGCCGATGCAACTACAGGGCCTGCAAGAGGACCCCTCCCAGCTTCATCAATTCCTGAAATAAATCTGTAGCCACTTTTAAAAAATTCCTTATCAATACCCTGTTGATGCATATGAAATTTTCCATTTTTAATTCATCTGTTTTTTTTTAAACCCCTATCTTCTCTTCAACCCTTGCTGCCTTACCCTTTCTCCCCCGTAAATAATAAAGCTTTGCCCTTCTTACATTGCCTGTTCTGAGAGCTTGAATCTTTTCTATACTTGGTGAATGTAAGGGAAATTTCCTCTCGACTCCTACCCCGTAAGACACCTTGCGGATGGTGAATGTCTCTCTTATTCCATCCCCCTTCTTAGAAATGACAATACCTTCTACCACCTGGATTCTCTCTTTTTCACCCTCTACTATCTTCAGGTGGACCCTTACCGTGTCTCCTACCCTGAATTTAGGGATATCCCTTTTCAACTGCTCTTTTTCAATGATACTGATCACTGGATACATACTTTCTCCTTTCTGATTTTATTATTCCCTGCTGATTCTTACTATTTACCCCGTTAGAAAAGCGAAGACTTTCTAACGGGATTTACCTTCCTAATAATCTATCTATGATAATTGCTATTGCACCTCTTACCGGGAGGTGATTGTAATCTGTGATCCCTTCGACAGGTTCAAGTCTATAGTCTGCCCTCTGTATTAAACCCCTTTCTAATCCCCATCCTGTCCCGAAGAGAAATAAAAATACATATGGTTTTATAAGCTCTTTTTTTAATTCATTAAAACTTATGCTATCGGGAAATTTTCTTGCATCTGTTACGATTATTTTTGGCGTTTTCCCTGTTGACCTTTCAATATCCTCAATAATATCCCCCAAGCCCCCTGCTACAGAGGTAATTAAAAATGCATCTCTGCGTGTAGGGTTGTATTCTGCACCATAGCCTTCAATCCAATGTCTTAGTATTCTTTGTGCCAGTTCCCTCTGGGTGAGCAGAGGAGTTAAAATATAAAATTTACTAATACCGTAGGTCTTTGCTGTTCTTGCTATATCGTGAATATCTAAAGTTGTAATTGAAGTTACTACAACTTCACCTTTTTTATTATAGACAGGATAATGAACTAAGGCGATAAATATATTCATGCATAAGAAATAATAACCGATATCTCCTTACTTATGTTTTATTCATGTAAAGGAAATTATAAAAA
>JACQQJ010000101.1 GCA_016207035.1 Nitrospinota bacterium
AAAATATTAAGAGAAACAATAGAAAAACTGAAGGGTAGTGAAGATAACAAAGATTTAGAGACTGAAATAAAAAATGCATTTAACAGTTTAGAGAGTGAGATAGTGAGAAGGTTGATAATTGAAAAAGGGATAAGGGCAGACGGGAGGGGTTTAAAAGATATAAGGCCTATTGACATAAAGATTGGTATGTTACCAAGGACACATGGTTCAGCCCTTTTTACCCGTGGCGAGACCCAGTCCCTTGTTGTTACAACACTCGGGACATCCGTTGATGAACAGCGGCTGGATAATTTAGAGGGTAAGTCTTCAAAGCGCTTTATGCTCCATTACAATTTCCCTCCATTCTGTGTAGGAGAGGTAAAATTCCTAAGTGGACCAGGGAGGAGAGAGATAGGGCACGGTACATTAGCTGAAAGGGCAATCCTCACTGTTCTTCCATCGGATGATATATTCCCCTATACAATCAGAATTGTCTCAGATATTTTAGAATCGAATGGTTCATCATCTATGGCTACGGTGTGTGGTGCCTCCCTATCATTAATGGATGCTGGAGTCCCTATTAAATCGCCTGTAGCAGGAATTGCCATGGGACTTATCAAGGAAGGGGACAGGGTATGTATACTATCTGATATATTAGGCCTGGAAGACCACCTTGGTGATATGGATTTTAAGGTGGCAGGGACATCTCAAGGGATTACTGCAATACAGATGGATATAAAGTTAGCTGGTGTTTCTAAGGAGATCATGGAGATGGCTTTAGAACAGGCAAGGGATGGGAGGCTACATATTCTCAAAGAGATGGAAAAGGTAATAGCCAGTCCAAAATCAACCCTGTCAGTCTATGCGCCGAGAATCATAACCTTACAGATTAAAAGTGAAAAGGTAAAAGATGTTATAGGACCAGGTGGAAAGGTGATACGAGGTATTATTGGACAAACAGGTGTCAGCATTGATATTGAGGACAATGGTCTTATCTCTATAGCTTCTGCTGATGAGAATGCCGCTCAAAGGGCAGTGGATATAATCAAAGGACTTACTCAAGAGGCTGTGGTGGGAAAGATATATATGGGAAAGGTTAAAAAGATCATGGACTTTGGTGCCTTTGTTGAGATATTTCCTGGAACTGACGGGCTTGTTCATATATCACAATTAGCAGAGCGTCGTATAACGAATGTATATGATGAGGTAAGAGAAGGAGAAGAGGTGCCGGTTAAGGTATTAGAAATAGACAGGCAGGGCAAGATAAAACTCAGTCGGAAGGACGCATTGCGTGAGGAGGCAGGTGGCGAAAAGATCTCCGGAAGGGATATATCAAAAGGCAGTTTTAAATAATGGTATAAGGATTGTTACTGAAAGAATTCCATATCTGAGATCAGTTTCAATAGGCATCTGGATAAATACTGGTTCAAGAGATGAAGATACTACTAATAGTGGAATTTCTCACTTTCTTGAACACCTTGCCTTTAAAGGCACGGAAAAGAGAAGTGCCAGACAGATTGCCTTTGAAATGGACTCCATAGGCGGCCAGATTGATGCCTTTACAAGCAGGGAATATACATGTTATTCAGCAAAAGTCCTGGATGAGCACCTCCCCATTGCAATAGACCTCCTTTCAGATATACTTTTACACTCAACTTATAAATTAGCTGATATAGAAAAAGAAAAACAGGTAATTTTAGAAGAAATCAAGTTTGTTGAAGATACCCCTGCTGATTATATATACGACCTCCTGTATCAGAGTATATGGTCAAATCACCCATTGGGACGCCCTATTCTTGGAAATCCTGAATCAATTGCAAAAATAGGCAGGGATACATTAATGAACCATCTTGATAAACATTATATCCCCAAAAAAATAATAATAGCAGCAGCCGGAAATATTGATGAAAATACATTAAACGAAAACCTTAAAAAAGTATTTGGAAATTTAAATAAAAATGGCTTCAGCAATTGGCAAACCCCTCCGGATATAAAGAAAAATTTTATTGTCCAGGAAAGGGATTTAGAGCAGGTGCATTTCTGTCTTGGAACTATAGGACTTAAAAGTGCTGACGATAATAGGTTTAATGGTTATATATTAAACACTATTCTCGGCGGCAGTATGAGTTCAAGGCTTTTTCAGAAGATCCGCGAGGATTATGGATTGGCGTATTCTATACATTCATTCATATCTCCTTACACTGATACAGGGCTTTTTGGTATCTATGCCGGAACAAGTTCTCTGTCTTTCGAGAAGGTATTAAATATGTCATTGGAAGAATTTAAACTATTGAAGACAGAAAAGGTTCCAGATGATGAATTGAAAAAGGCAAAAGAGCAGTTAAAAGGGAATCTCATGCTTTCTCTGGAGAGTTCAAGCAGCAGGATGAATCAGCTGGCAAAGCAGGAAATATATTTTGAAAGATATTTTTCTATGGATGAAATTATTCATGAAATAGAAAAGGTCACAGCAGAGGATATTCAGTCCCTGGCAAACAGGCTGTTTGACAGCTCATTTTTTAATTTAGCTGTCCTTGGCCCTGTCAATAAACAAAAAATCAACCTCAACATTTTTAACGATTTTTCAACGATACACTCATGAGGGTTGATTTCGCAGTTCATCGTAAACCCCGTTAGAAAGTCTTTGCCTTTCTAACGGGGTAAACTTATAGAGATTCACTTACAACATCTTTAAGCATCTTTTCAGCAATATCCTTACTGTTTATATGATATTTTCCTTTTTCAATCTGTTCTTTTAATTCCGCCACCCTCTCTGTCCTCACATCAGGTGTATTTTTAGCTATTTCTTTAGCCTTCTGTATATCCTTTACCCTCTCAGAGAGTATTACAGACTCCCCGCCTTCTACCTTTGTTTCCTTAACAATGACATTCTTACCCTTCCCCCCTCCCTTATCTTTTATCTCTTTTAACTTGGTCTCATTTACAATCCCCTTCTCAGGTCCATAAATCTTCATATATATCCCCCTTACATTTAAAATTTATATGTTTATTCTGTCATGAATAATTTTTTGCCGGTTAATTTTACCTTGTTACAAAGCAGCACCATTATTCGTTCTGTTTTATTATCGGCATTTTCAATATAGCACTTTAGTATAAAATTTTCAATAAGTTTAAAATAAGATAAATATGTATTGACTTTATTTGACTTGCTGATTCATAATTTAAAATTATGCTATATTAAATCATCAGCTTTCATTTTTGAAATAAAAGAAAAAGATTAAGGAGAAATGGGGAAATGGAGAATGAGGGAAAAATAATAACAAGATTTTAAAATCTTTTTCTCCATTTCTCCTTAAATGTGATTTGTATAATTTCCTATGCATCTAAAAATCTAAAAGAGAGGATACTATATGGAAAAGATTAGAGAGGTTATAAATCGAATTAGACCTATTCAGCAATCTGCATATGAGGATGTAAAAAAGAGGCTCAATAACCTGACAAAACCGGCAGAGAGCCTTGGGAGATTAGAGGAGCTCGCACAGAGGTATATTGCAATTAAGGGAGATAATAACGCTAAACTTGAAAAGAAGGTTATATTTACATTTGCTGGTGACCATGGTGTAGCAGATGAAGGGGTCAGTGCATTTCCAAGAGAGGTAACTGCCCAGATGGTCTTGAATTTTCTGCATGGGGGGGCTGGGGTTAATGTCCTTGCAAGACATGTAGGGGCAGAGGTGGTGGTTGTGGATATCGGTGTGGACTATGATTTTAAACAATCCGATGGTCTTGTCATAAGGAAGATAGCCCGGGGGACACGGAATATGCTCAAGGAACCAGCTATGACCTATAAGGAGGCAATAAGAGGTATGAAAACAGGTATAGAGATTGCGGAGGAATGGTCACAAAGGGCAGATATTGTAGGGACAGGAGATATGGGCATAGGCAACACTACCCCCAGCAGTGCAATTGTTTCTGTTCTGACAGGAGAACCGGTTGAAAATGTTACAGGAATGGGGACTGGTATCACTCATGATACCTTTAAGAGAAAGATTGATATTATAAAAGAGGCAATTAAGATTAATAAACCCAATCCGTTAGACCCCATAGATGTCCTTTCAAAGGTTGGTGGCTTTGAGATCGCTGGTATAGCCGGTCTGATATTAGGGGCTGCATCAAAAAATATTCCCGTAGTTGTAGATGGGTTCATATCCGGAGCATCTGCCCTTATTGCTTTAAGACTTCAACCAGCAGTCAGAGATTATATATTCACCTCTCATCTTTCTGTTGAAAGAGGGCACAAGGTAATAATTGAAAAACTGGGAACGAATGCACTGCTTGACTTGAATCTGAGACTGGGTGAAGGGACCGGGGCAGCACTTGGAATAGGTCTGGTGGAGGCAGGTTTTAAAATATTAACCCAGATGGCAACTTTCGACAATGCAGGGGTATCAACGAAAGCTCCCTCACCCATATATGGATGATATTCATGGAGGAGATGTATGGTCTGTGGCAGAGAGATATGACCTTCCTGCAGATAAGATTATTGATTTTAGCGCAAGTATTAATCCCCTCTTTTTATCACATAAGATTAAACATTTAATAGTCAGAAATATGGAATCCCTCCGCCATTATCCTGATCCGCACTACAAAAAATTAAGGTCTTCTCTTGCCGAATCAATTGATGTTTCACCGGAAAATATTCTGGTCGGTAATGGTTCTACCGAATTTATTTATTCTCTTCTACGGGTATTGAACCCAGAAAATGTACTTATACCTGTCCCTTCCTTTAGTGAATATGAAATTGCTTCAAGGCAAATGAATGCAAACCCTGTATTCCTATTTCTATCTGAAAGTGATTCATTTAAATTACCTCTCCAGCATGTTATTGATGGACTGAGAGGTATTCAAATCCTCTTTCTCTGCAATCCCCACAGCCCAACCGGCGTACTTTATGAGAAGGGAGAGGTTTTAAGGATTATAGAGGAATGTGAAAAAAGGGGGATATGGGTTATCCTCGATGAGGCTTTTATTGAATTTATACCTGATTTTAAGAAGGTAAGTTTTGCCTCAGAATCATTAAAAAGGAAAAATTTAATTGTCTTGAGGTCTCTCACAAAATTCTTTGCTATTCCAGGGCTGAGACTGGGTTTTGTTGTAGGTCATGAAGATATTATTAAAAAAATAAAATATACCCAGGAGCCATGGCAAGTAAATGCAGTTGCCAATGCTGTTGGCTGTGAGATTGTAAAAGACTTAAAATATATTAGCCAATCCTTAGAATTGATAAAGAAGGAAAGGGCTTTCCTTCTTTTGGAATTGGAAAATTTGAACGGATTAAAGCTATTTTCATCTGTGACAAATTTTATCATGGCATCTCTCACCCCCCTCAATCCTCCTTTAGAAAGCGGAGATTTTCTATCCCCCGCTATGAGTAAAGGGGGAAACAGGGGGATTACTTCCAAAGGGCTTCACTCAATACTGGCATCAAAGGGGATACTGATAAGGGACTTAAGCACCATGAGAGGGCTTGACTCTCGATTTTTTCGTTTTGCTGTGAGGGACCGGTCTGATAATAAAAAGCTCATACATGCAATAAAAGAGGCCCTGTCAAATGTCTGCTAAGACAATTATTGTAACGGCATTAAATAATATTACATAAAGCTATTAATTTACCACGAAGGGCACGAAAAATGACTGTAGCAACAGGTCTTAAGACCTGTTTG
>JACQQJ010000092.1 GCA_016207035.1 Nitrospinota bacterium
GTAATATTTTTCTTAAGTAAAATAGGCATAATAACACCTGAGATCCTTTCTAAAAATAGGAGATATGCAATACTGGGGATATTCGTTATATCAGCAATCCTTACCCCTCCTGATATATTTATCATGTTTCTTATGGCAATTCCGTTAATAATTCTTTATGAGATAAGCATTATCATATCACGGCTTTTTGGTAAAAAAAATGTTATAACACCGGTCAGCAGTCAACTTAAGGTAGAAGGTTGAAGTCCACTTTTCTTTATGAATAATGCAAGGATACATATAATTGTTTCTGGTAGTGTTCAGGGGGTATATTTCAGGGCAAATACTCGGAGACAGGCTCAAGCCTTCGGTTTAAATGGGTGGGTTAGAAACAAATCTGAAGGTACAGTAGAAATAATTGCTGAAGGAGAGAAGGCAAAGATAGAAAAATTAATAACCTGGTGTCATAGAGGGCCTCCAGGGGCGATTGTTAAAGATGTGGTTGTAAAGTGGGAGGAATTCACGGGAGATTTTAAGGACTTTAATGTGAGATACTAAAAAGATAAATAAAAATTAAAATTAGTCATTTAAGATTAAGATTTATATTAGGTATTTATAAGACTCTTGGATTAGATTTATCCTTTTAATGACCCTTTCCTTCCCTAAAATTGCCACTATCTTCTTTAACTCGGGTCCCTCTGTCTTTCCAGTAATGGCAACCCTTATCGGCATCATAAGTTTTTTACCCTTTAAGCCTGTTTTTTCTTTTATAGACCTTATAATCTTATCAGCTACATCTTCTGCAATATTCTCTTCCTTTTCTATCTTCTCTTTAAAGAGTTTTAAAACTTCATCTGCCTCACCCCCCCATTCCACCCCTTTCAGAGGGGGGGATGGAACCGGTAATTCATCGAAAAATATCCCTGTATATTTATCAATCTCTGAGAGGGTCTGTATATTATCCCTGACAGCATCCACAATTTTACAAAGCCAGTTCTTATCTATCCCTTCTATACTGATACATTTTTTTGCTAAAAATGGAGAGGCTAATTCAGTTAATTCGGTAATATCCTTATTTTTAATATAACTGCTGTTCATCCATCGTAATTTTTTAATATCAAATACTGCTGGGCTTTTTGAGACCCTTTCCAGAGAAAAATTTTTTATAGCATCGAACATTGGCATAATCTCCCTTCCGTTCTTTGATGACCATCCGAGGAGCAAAAGATAATTCACAACTGCCTCGGGGAGGTATCCTTCCTCTTTAAGTTCCTTTACAGATGTTGCCCCATGTCTTTTACTGAGGAGGGTTTTATCATACCCTAATATCATGGAAAGATGGGCAAAGCAAGGAATGTCAAACCCCATTGCCTGATTGAGTAAAATCTGCCTTGGTGTATTTGAAAGATGGTCTTCCCCCCTTATTACATGGGTTATTTTCATTAAGGCATCATCTACCACTGCTGCAAAATTATACGCAGAAACACCATCTGAACGGAGTATCACAAAGTCACCTATATCCGAACCCTTGAAGGTCATTTTTCCCCTTACCATGTCTTCAAATTCTATTAATCCATCATGAGCCTTGAGATCGTTGAAAGGTAGAACTGATTCTACTTCAAATCTTATAGACGGTTTTATTCCCTGTTTCTCATAGTTGATGATATCCTCCCCTGATAAGTATCGACACTTTCCATCGTATCTTGGTGGGAGTCCTTTTGATAAAGATTCTTTTCTCTTTTTCTCCAATTCTTCTTCAGGGCAGAAGCATTTGTAAGCCTTACCTTCACTTAATAATTTGTTTGCATATTCCTTATATATATTAATTCTCTCGGACTGACGGTATGGTCCATAATTCCCACCACAACCAGGACCTTCATCCCAATTAAGCCCCGCCCATTTGAGGTCTTTTAAGATGTTATCCTCATATTCCTTCTTAACTCTATCAAAATCTGTATCCTCAATTCTCAATATAAAACTACCGTTATTTTTCCTTGCAAAAAGCCAATTAAAAAGTGCAGTTCTTGCATTTCCAATGTGAAGATGCCCGGTTGGGCTTGGTGCAAAACGGACACGAATCAATTCTCCATGATTGTTATGTCTTTGATTGTCCATAAATAAAATCCCTCAAATCCCCTTCCGTGTGGAAACGGGACAAATATCTGTTTACCCCGTTACCCGCATTCATCCCAACCCTCCTGCCTGTGCGTTGCACCTGTCTGCCGTGCTTACCTGTCTGCCGTAGCACAGGCAGGCGGCACAGGTAGACGCAGACAGGTCAGGGCGGGGCAACAGGGTTTACCTCTCTTTTTTTTATCAAATGAGGCTTCTCTGTTTGTCTTTAAAATGGATTCATTGCAGGGATTCTTTGTATTTTTTATTAACTGAGTATACAAAGGCAAGAATCTCTGCTACTACCTTATATACAGAAGGAGGAATTTCTTTGTCTATGTCTATCCTGGCAAGGACTTGAATCAAATCAGGGTCTTCTTGTATCGGGATTTTATGCCTCTTTGCAACTTCCAGCAATCTTTCTGCAATATAACCCCAACCCTTCGCTGTAACCCTTGGTGCCCTATCTTTAGGAGGCGAATATTTTAACGCTACTGCTGCCTTCCTTTTTATCTTTTTATTATTCATACCGTGGTATCTACTAATTGAAAATTATACACATTAAAAAATTCCTGCATCGGCTCTTCAGCCAAAAATTCCCTCTTCACAACAGTACACTCAACAGTTGCATGTATGTCATCTGCTGATAGCCGTTTTACAAGGTCTGGTATATATTTGTTGAAAAACATCGCCAGCTTCTCCTTTCCCACATGGATGAGGCAATGCATATTCTTATCCCTGACATTAACATTTATTCTTAATTTGCCTGTATTCGTCAAATCTAAAATTAAGACAAGATAGTATTCCTCCTTTGATTTCCCCTTACCTTTTCCATGCCTTTGATCTCTTATATAAAGCCTTAATGTCCTTACCTCATCATTCATTAAATACGGGATCTGAAAAATAAAACTATTATTCAGCTTATGGGCGATACCATTGACCGCCTGATGGGATTCAATGCTTCTGATTAAATTTCTCAAACCAATCTCTAAGTCTTTTATATCATCTGGATTTTTAATTCCTATACCTCTGGTGGTATGATTTTTGTCTCTTACCGATTCCAGTTCTTTTAAAAGCATGAATAATTGTCCCTTCATGTCATCTCTCATATCCCTCATAAATTCTCTTACGGCTCCTTTATCTAACAGTAACAGCTTTAACATTTTATTCTCATAGAAAATACCTGAACGCCGAATCATATTTTTTACACTATCAGATTGTATATCTTCTTCAAGCCTCATGGAAAAATTTTTTACAAGATCTCTTAACCTTTTAACAAATTCAGGTGCAGAACCAGTATCAGGAAAATTTTTAGAAATAATCTGTGTAAGATTTTCCATCAATCTTCCAATATCAATTTTCTGCACTGGTAATCTTTTTAACATGGATACTAGTTTATTATCCTGAAGAAAGGAATCTGATTCAAGAAGCCTCATTACTACCTGGGGGTATAAGCTCTCTATCTTAACCAGAATGGGCTCACCATCTGTCAGCTCCTTTGTGGTATTTGCCATCACCTCAATTTCATTGAATTTTACAATGGCATTACTGCTATTAATAGCCTTTAAAACCATCCCTGAGAGGACCTGTCCAATCTTGAGTTTTAAGGTAGTATCAGGAGAGAAATTGATTGAGATGTTATGAATATTATGTTTTGATGAGGTTACAGTAATATCTTTTATATTAATCAATATAGCTCTCTCATTAAAAAAATAATTGCGTAAATTCTCATATTTTACTCAAAACTTACCACTCGTATGAATCAGCTATCTCCTTAAATGAGAAATCAATTCAACCTCACCTTCAGAAATACCTATCTTTTCAGCAATCTCCTTTCTGCTTAACCCCTTCTCAAGCAACCTGAATATATCATCATATTTATCTTCTGCTGTATTAGTGGGGTTTTGAGCTAAAGGGATTGAACGGATATCGGTAGCATTTTGAAATTCTTTTAAGCCTTTAAGAATAGATTCTGCCCTTTGCATTGTGAGGTTTAATTCTTCTGATTTTTTATCCAGGCCATATTGCATCTCTTTACCCAATCGCTTCTCTTCCTCAATATACCTTTCAAGTCTATTTGCAATCTTTTCTGATTCAATTATGAGCTGACGAAGGGATTCAGTAAGGGCAGATAATTCTTTTAAATTCGGGATGGTCTTTTTATCTCTCTTTCCTGGCAGGCTATCTTTTATAATGTAGAAAACAATAATTGATAAAAGAAGGATGTCTACAATAAATTGAAGTATTATCCATGAGTTCATACAGTCACATCAATTATGTTCCCCTGCTCCTTTTCAGACTCTGCTTTTTCAACTCTTGCATCCTCTCCTTTTTTTTCAGAAGCACTTTTTGTCTTTTTAGGTATATATCTATATTTAACTCCACCCCTCTCTGTATACTCCTCTCTTATACTTGTCTCATCTGACTTTTCAGTCGCAGGAACCTCTGTCCTCTTCAGATCATCTTTAACCCTGAGAGAGGCTGAAAACTGTTCCCCCTGAAGAACAGGTTGCACCTGCTGAACCTGCTGTACCTTCTCAACAGCACCACTCATAGAGAGAATCTGTTGTAAATTAGTAACCTCTGCCATTTTTAAATTTTAACCTTTATTTATTTATGAGTCAGTTATATTATATAATCTTACTCTCTTTTGTCAATACTCAAACCAGCCCTATCAACTCATATTCCCTTGAACCAAGACCAATTTCCTCACCATAACTGAGCTGAACAGTCCAATCAATTTCAGGATATACCCCCTTGAATTTATCCTCACCTGGTTCAAAGTTACCCGAAAGTTTAGAATTTCTATTCCCAGTCTGATTATTAATTAAATCCGCCGATGCCTGGTCTATAGCAACAGGGTCTTTTGAGGCGAGTATTCCTATGTCCCCCACTATTGGTATATCACTGGCAGGGTAGCAATCACATGCAGGACTGATCTGGGTGAGAAATGTTATGAAGGCAAATTTACCCTTTTTCCCCTGTAATACCGCATGAACATGCTCTACCATCTTTTCCTGGATGCTCCCTGTATCTGCATTCCATTCTATTTTAATAGCACCATCCCTGCAGGGAAGTATACACTCGCCACAACCTATGCAGACCTCTGAAATTATCTTAACCTTCTTCTCTACCCTTACAATTGCACCTTGCACAGGACACCACTGGATACATCTCATACAGCCACTGCATTTATCCATTCTCACGAAGGGTTTAACACTTGAATGCTGATTCAATTTACCTTTAAGGGTTGCACAACCCATACCTATATTTTTTATAACACCACCTATCCCGCATAATTCATGACATTTAAAATGGGTGACCGCAATTAAAGAGTCAGCATTATAAATCTCGGATGCAATATCCACTTCCTTATACCATTTTTTATCAATCCTGACCATCTCATATGATTTCCCTCTTATTCCATCAGCAATAATTATTGGTGCATTTACAACTGCATAATCAAAACCATTTCCTATAGCCGTCTCAATATGTGATACAGATTCCTTTCTTGAACCAACATAGAGGGTATTCGTATCGGTAAGAAAAGGCTTTCCCTTAAGTTCCCTGACCTTATCCACGATCTTTCTCAAATAGATTGGCTTTACATAGGAGGTATTCCCTTTCTCGCCAAAGTGGAGTTTTATTGCTACCAGATCACCATCGTCAATAATATCATTTAGTTCTGCCTTCAAGAGGAGTTTATCTATTTTTTTAAAGATATTTTGTTGTGGGGTGGTGGTTAAATCTATAAAAAATACCCTGCTCTTCATATCTTAATTCATGAGGTGCTTATAAATACCTATACCTATGGCACCAACGAGATTAGTTATCATAAAGAAAAATACTGCTGGTTCACTAATGTCAGAGTTTTTAAGGATGATCAAGACAAGCGAGATATATAAAAAAATGGCAAGACTGTACATAAATTTTAAAAGAAATGGCCTCCACCTTTCAGATATGAAGAAAATGGCAAAAAGAAGAA
>JACQQJ010000093.1 GCA_016207035.1 Nitrospinota bacterium
AGAAAAAGCTTGGTTCGTATCGAGAGATTGATGAATAATTTCATAATTTTTTCCTCCATTCAGGTTTATCGGTCTTTTATTTTTTGCATTTATTATTGCTAAACATTTTCATCTACTATAATATCTTTGTCTGTTAATAATTTCACTGCATCTAAAACAATCAGTCTTTCCGTGGTAACACCCAGGAGATATTTTTCCCTTACTCCGCTTAAAGTTTGAAGTGATGTCTGGAGTTCGCTCAGAGAGAGACGGCGGACCCCTACAATATCATCTGATAATACAGCAAACTCCATGCCATGGTAATGAAGTATTATGGCCTTTTTTTTATCTGTAAGTCCCTTTTCTGGAAGGTCAAAGAATCTTCTGATGTCTATTACAGAGAGGATCTCACCACGAACATTTATTATCCCAAGAACAAAAGGTGGTGTGTTCGGAACCGGGGTGAGCCCTTTCAGGGGATAGATCTCACGAACATACTCTGATATAAAGGCATATCTTTCATGAGATAGAACAAACTCTACAACCTCTCTGTGGTCTTCTTTAGATCTCTCTTCAGGTCTAAGGGCAAGTATTTTTGCCCTTTCCCTGAGTACCTTTTCTATCTCCTCTCTTGTCGGTTTATAGCCTTTCTCAAGGACAATACGACCAATATCCATGCGTCGGTGGACTTCACCCCAGTCACTGACACCTTCCCTTTTCCTGTCTTTATCTATCATAAATCATTGAGTCAATAACTTCTGAGAGTCTTCCTGCCGTAATGCCTTCAGATTCAGGGATAACCTCCTCAGGGCTTAACGCAGATAAGAGGTCCCTGACATTTTTAAAATATTTCTTTGATTGTATAAAATTACCCTGTCTCAGCATAATATGACCGAGGGAAAAATATGCAAGGACAAAATCAGGGGCAAGGTAAATTGCCTTTTTCAGGGACTTAATTGCATCCTCAAACCTTCCCTGCTCCTGCAGGATTGCAGCAAAGAGGTAATAAGAGACAGGATTAAGTTTGTCAGCGAAGATTGTCTCTTCACACCATTTCAGTGCATTATCAAGTCTCCCTTGATTGGCATAGGCCCGTAAAAGCAGGGTAGTGATCTTTGGATCGCCTTTATTTTGCAAAAGCAGCCCCTCAAGTCTCTCAGCCGCATCTCCATACAATCCCTGATTAAATATTACCTCTGCCTCCCTATAGGTATTGAGATGAACTTCATCTGCCTTTGGTTTCTGAATATCTTCAATTATTATTGATTGGACACTGTCAGGGCATACCTCAGGTTCTGCAGCAACCAAGGGGGGTGGTTTATATTCAGCCTCAACTTTACAGGACAACTGGTAAGATGGAATTACCCTATGATTCATATCCTTAACTATCCTTGCTTTTTTGGTATCTTTTCTATAGAGGGTAATGCCGTTGAAATTTACAACTCTGAAAAATAATGATATATGTTTGTATGCCTCTGTAGGACTGACAAAAAGCCAGCCCCCGTCCAGCAGGGAATTATAAAAACCCTGAACAACCTTCCTTGACATATTGTCTGAAAAATACATCAGGACATTTCGGCAAAATATAATGTCCATTGCATTGGTGTTATTTAAAAGCGATGGATAAGTATCTTCTGCAAGATTAAAGGACTCAAAGACTACCATTTTTTTAATAGACGGGATTAACTCATAGCGTCCATTTTTTACCCTGTTAAAATACCCCTCCTTAACCCATGAGGGGGTGTTTCGGAAAGACCATTCAGAATAAATACCCACTGATGCCTTCTCAATAGCATAGGGATTTATATCGGTGGCAAGGATAGTAATGTTCCAATCTTTAAGATCAGGTAGCAACTTACTCACTACTATGGCGACGGAGTATGGCTCCTCACCTGTGCTGCACCCTGCACTCCATATCCTTATACGCCGTTCCCTCCCCTGTCGGGAGATTATTAATTCAGGAAGGATAGCCGTCTCAAGGACATCAAAGGCCTCCTTCTCCCGGAAAAAATATGTCTCTCCAATAGTAAGGTGGCCTGCCAGTATCTCTATATGTCTCCTTGTCAGTCGAGATGATTTAAGCCATTCTATGAAATTCTCAGTATCAGTAAAATCAAGGTCATGGGCTGCAGAGACTATCCCTCGCTCAAGATCACAGAGACGGGATTCAGAAAAATGCAAACCAGTCAGAGAGGTAATAATTTTACTAATTTCAGAAAGATAATCCCTCGAAATATTGTTAATCATAACCCCATACCTTATATTTTCTTAATTGCACCATTGAGCATCCTTTCTTCTTTAAGGGATAAAAATCTATCAATATTATGAATAAGGATAAGGCCATCTTCGAGTTTTACCACCCCATCAATATATTCTATGCCAGGAAAAATATTTTCTGTGTTGATTATTTTATGCTCAGGGTATTCAAAAACACCGCTTACCGTATCCACAACAGCCCCAAGAGTATTTTTTTTTGCCTGCAATATAATGACATGGTCAGTTAGTTCAATTTCCCGTTCCGGCAGACGAAACCTTTTGCGAATATTAACAACAGGAATAACCCTCCCCTGCATATTTACTATACCTATAACAATCTCCGGGGCTTTAGGTAAAGGTGTAATCTCAACCAACCGTATAACCCTCTCGACGCTGGAAAGTGGTAATGCAAATCTATGGTTGTCAAGGATAAAGATAACAAGGTGTATAGGATTGTCCATTATTAAGGTGTCCCTTGTATAATTGTATCTTACTCATGCAATAATTTTCTCTAACTAAATATAAAAAAAGGTAATAAATTGTCTGTCTTTTTTTCTCGGTTAATCTTTGTGAGAACTTTACTGTCTTGAAAGATAAAACCTTCTTTTTAAAATACACATTCAAGGACTTTCTCACCGAAAGGAGTAAGGCGTAGCATATCGAATGGCAGGAAGAAATACCAGTATCATGAATCCCTTTTTCAAAACAGGAAATTATAAATAATCTTATAGATTCTATTATATTTTTCCCGATTTCCACTTATGTTTTCCCCCTGTAAATATAGGTCAAGGACAGGACATAAGGAAAGGATATTTTGAAACATATACTTCTGCTTTCTATTTGCACCGTTACCCGCTGAATCCCCCCTTCAGGACTGGGTAACAGGTTTTACTTCTGGTGCCTTTTCTTTTGACTTCTCCTGATTATCTGAACTTTTCTCTCTTTTTTTGCCCCCTTCTGCAGACTTACTTGGATAGTCAGTCTTATACCATCCCGTCCCTTTCAGGATGAATGAGGTATTCGATATAACCTTCTGTAAATTTCCTCCACACTTTTCACATCTCTCTAAAGGGCTATCGGTTATCTTCTGGGTTATCTCAAAATCATCACCACATTTATTACATTCATATTCATAAATTGGCACTTTCTCCATCACCTCCTGTTAGAAAAATATCACAGGAAACCTTTTATTGTCAAGGAATTACATAAAGTCACGGACATTTATGACAATTCATCACTTAGTCCGAAGATACCTTTTGCCACAGAGAACACAGAGGACTCAGAGAAAAGATTTAACTTCTTAAATCACTGTGACCTCTGTGGCTAAATTTTCATCCCCCTTTGTGAGCCATAGGCTCGTGAGGGTTTCATGCTAAAATAAATTCAGGGCAATTGGACTTTTTAATACTAAAGGCTTATGAGTTTTAGGTAATTAAAATTGCTTTTATAAATCAGCAGTTATATAATTTTGTAAGAGGAGAGGTATATGGCAAAAACTACTTTAAAAATAAAGGGCATGTCCTGTCAGCATTGTGTTATGAGCATTACGAATGCACTGAAAGGGCTTAAGGGTGTAAGGGATGTAAAGGTGAGTCTGGAAAAAGGTAATGCCGATGTAAGCTACGATGAAAAACTTGTAACCATCCCCCAGATGTCACAGGCTGTGACTGATGCTGGATATACCGTAGAATAAATAAAATATCTTTTTAAAATAAAACAGGGCATGAGGGGTATAATTAAAAAGGTATATGATAAGACCTCATAAAAATAGAACCCTGTTTTCAAATCATTACCTTGATAACCTTCTTCCCAGAGAAAACGAATGGAAATTAAATGTTGAACCTGCCTTTGGAAAGATAAAAACTCTCTGGGATTCAAAGAGACCTGAACTCCCCTCATTAAATGAAAGCCAGTTAAGAAAACATTTCCTTGATAAAATTTTTGAGATTCTTGGTTTTACTATTGATGTAGAGACGCCAGCCATAGGAGAGGGAT
>JACQQJ010000095.1 GCA_016207035.1 Nitrospinota bacterium
GAATGATATATAATGACTTGTTTTACAATCAAAAGAAATTTATAATAAAAAATATTGAAGTGCTCTCTTTTATAATGACCCTTAAATATGTTTGTATCTGTATCCAGTTCAATTGTCATCAATTGAATTAAATTATGATAAGAATATGATTGAACCTATTCTGGAGGTAAAGAACCTCAAAACCTATTTTTATACATCCGAAGGCGTGGCAAAGGCAGTAGATGGACTTAATTACAATCTATACCAGGGTGAAACCCTTGGACTTGTGGGTGAATCAGGATGCGGAAAGACTGTAAGTGCCCTCTCTATTTTAAGGTTAGTACAGGACCCGCCGGGTAAGATCATAGATGGAGAGATAATCTTTGAAAATTTGGATCTGCTCAAACTCCCCCCAAAGGAAATGAGAAAAATCAGGGGAAATAAAATATCAATGATATTTCAGGAACCAATGACAGCTTTAAATCCTGTCTTCACTATTGGCAACCAGCTTTCTGAGGTATTTATTGCGCATAAGAGGCTTAGTAAAAGGGAGGCATTAGAAAGGTCAATAGAAATGTTGAAACTTACCGGTATACCAGCCCCTGAAAGGCTTGCCTATCAATACCCCCATCAATTGAGCGGGGGTATGAGACAGAAGGTAATGATTGCAATGGCACTTGCCTGTAACCCAAAGGTTCTCATTGCGGATGAGCCTACTACAGCACTTGATGTCACTATACAGGCCCAGATACTTGACCTCATGTTAAAATTAAAAGAGGAATTTGGCTCTGCAGTAATTTTAATAACCCACGACCTTGGTATTATCGCAGATACAGCAAAGAATGTTGTTATTATGTATGCTGGTAAGGTATTTGAAAAAGCTGATGTGATGTCAATCTTCCAAAATCCTTTACATCCGTATACACAAGAACTCTTAAAGTCTGTACCAAGGGTGGATAAGTCTGCACAGAATCATAAACTAAAGAAGAGACTGCATGAGATAAAAGGTATTGTCCCGAGTTTGTATAATTTACCAGCAGGTTGTATTTTTAACCCACGTTGCCCATATGTTATGGATATATGCAGAGTAAAAGAGCCTGGAATGAGGCCTAAAGGTGCTGAACACTCAGCATTATGCTGGTTAATAAAATAGATCTATTCATAAGAAACTTAAACTTCATAAACCTTAACAAAAACATAGGGTTATAAATTTATTTAAGTGGGTTTTATAAATGAATAACACGATACTTAAAGTTACCAATTTAAAAAAACATTTTCCAATAAAGGGTGGTATTTTTTCAAAAATAGTTGGATATGTTTATTCAGTGGATGGTGTCACTTTTGATATAAAATATGGTGAAACTGTAGGACTTGTAGGTGAGAGTGGTTGTGGAAAGACTACGACAGGGAGGTTAATACTCCGTCTTATAGAACCTACAGATGGTAAGATTGAATTTGAGGGTATGGATATAACAAAATTAAATAAGAAGGAACTTCGCCCCCTGAGGAGGCAGATGCAGATTATATTTCAGGATCCTTATGCATCTCTGAATCCCCGTATGACCATTGGCAGTATAATAGGTGAGCCACTGGAGATACATAAAATAGCAAAAGGCAAAGAGAAAGAAGATAGAGTTGCAAATCTCATGAAAAAGGTAGGTTTAAGACCAGACCATATGAAGCGATATCCCCATGAATTTAGCGGTGGCCAGAGGCAAAGGGTTGGAATAGCCCGTGCGCTGGCTTTAAATCCAAAATTAATTATTGGGGATGAGCCAGTCTCAGCCCTGGATGTATCAATACAGGCACAGGTTATAAACCTCCTCGAGGATCTGCAGGATGAATTTAAGCTCTCCTATCTCATTATATCCCATGATTTAAGAATTATTGAACGCATTAGCGACAGAGTCGCTGTGATGTATTTAGGAAGGATTGTAGAGTTTGCAAATAGTGAAGATATATATGCCGCTCCACAGCATCCATATACTGAGGCACTCCTTTCTGTCATCCCTATTCCTGACCCTACAGTCAAAAAGAAGAAAATTATATTAAAGGGTGATGTGCCATCCCCGATAGAACCACCGTCGGGATGTCACTTTCACCCCCGATGTCCATATAAAATGGATATCTGCGTAAAAGTTTACCCTGTATATAAGTCACCAGAAGGGGGACATCCGGTGGCGTGTCATCTGCGAAATAAAGAAGGCGAAGCATGGGTGATTTGAACCCCCGACCTGCGGATTCGAAGTTATCTTTATAACATATATATCATTCCAATTTTTTTAGTACTTCATAAAAAACTATACAGTGAAACCATAACCTCAGGGTCTTACTGGTTCCGGGTTTTTGTCTTTATAAGGTAAAAAATAGGGGATACCATTGTGGGGTAATGTAAAATAAGACATGAGAGAATATCTATAAAAGAAATTACACAAAAATCTTGACATTATCCATTTTTTGGACTTGACAAAAAAAAGATTGGGTATTATAGTTATGAAAAATTTATGAGCTTTGGCTCACGAAGGAGAATGAAAATTTTAGTTACAAAGGTTACAGAGATTTAAGTAGTTAAATCTTTTTCCTAAGTCTCTGTGTCCTCAGTGGCAAAAGGATATTTTCAGGTAAACTTAATTTTGGGAGGTGAAGAGATGAAGAATAGCAATTTAAAATTACTCACAATTATTTGTGGTGTTGTTTTAATCTCTGCACCACTTTTTGGCGTGGTGAATTGTGCTAAAAAGAAACCTCCAGAACCGGCTGTTGAAAAGCCTGGTCTATCATCTGAAGAGGAGGAAAGGATAAGGGCGAAAGTGGAGGAGAGAAGAAAGGCAAGGGAGAAGGCGGATGAGGAAGCAAGATTGAGGGCCGAAGAGGAGGCAAGACTAAAACCAAAGGAAGAAGCTGGAGTTAAAGAAGACGAGGAGGCCAGACTAAGGGCCGAAGAAGATGCGAGATTAAATGCAGCAAGGGAGGCAAGGATAAAGGCTGAAGAGGAGGCAAGGATAAAGGCAAATGTAGAAGCACGAAGAAAGGCAAGGGAGAAGGCAGAAGAAGAAGAGAGGATAAGGGCAAAAGTTGAAGAGAGAAGACTGGCAAAGAAGAGGGCAGAGGAAGAGGCAAGGTTAAGGGCTGAAGAGGAAGCGAGGATAAGAGAGAAGGTTGAGGCGCGGAGAAAGGCAAAGGAGGAAGCAGAGGAAGAGGCAAGGATAAGAAACAAGGCGGAGGAAAGAAGACTGGCAAAGGAGAAGGCGGACGAGGAAGCAAAATTAAGGGCTGAAGAGGAAGCGAGGATAAGAGAGAAGGTTGAGGCGCGGAGAAAGGCAAAGGAGGAAGCAGGGGAAGATGCGAGATTAAAGGCAGAGGAGGAGGCAAGGCTGAGGGCAGAGAGAGAGGAGAAGGAAAGGGCAGAGGAGGAGGCAAGGCTGAGGGCAGAGAGAGAGGAGAAGGAAAGGGCAGAGGAGGAGGCAAGGCTGAGGGCAGAGAGAGAGGAGAAGGAAAGGGCAGAAGAGGAAGCGAGGCTAAGGGCTGAAGAAGAGTCAAGGAGGAAGGCTGAGAAAGAGAAATTAATGGCGAGTGTTAAAGAACCGGAAACAGTAAAAGATGTAAAAGAAGAAGAGATTGCAAAGGAAGAAGTTAAGGTAGCAAAGAAAGAGGAAGGAAAGACAAGCCATGAAGTAGTGAAAGGTGAATCTCTCTGGAAAATATCCACATATAAGGAGGTATATGAAAATCCTTTTATGTGGCCTCTAATTTATAAGGCTAACCATGATAAGATAAATGACCCTGATCTAATTTATCCAAAACAGGTATTTTTAATTCCTCGTGATTTATTATCTGATGATAAGGATAAAGCCGTCCGTCATGCAAAGACACGGGGAGAATGGTCACTGCATGATGGTCCTGAGAAATACTGGTTGCCAGGTTTTAAAAAGAAGAAGTAGACGTTAAAATGGATTAGCCTCTGACCTTTTTTAGATTGGTCAGAGGCTTTTTTGTTTGTTATGGATGAAGAATTTTATAGAAAATATTCCATAAATAAGGAACAAGATAGAGATCATCCAGTAGGTGAAATTGTTAGTAAACAAAGCATTTGTAAACATATAACTACCTGACAAAAATAGCAATACCCCTGCCGTAAGTGTTATGAACTTACTTCTTTTTTGATTTCTATATTTAAATATTTTTTTGGCCTGGTGGACTTTCAATTTTATCCTGATAAAAAAATACTCAAGCCGAGAAATAAAATTTATCTTTTTCTCCAGTGGTGTCCGGCAGAACATACAACGGGTATCTCCAATCCTATTAGGAAAACCGCACTCAAGGCAGAGAATAATCCTTTTATCTATATCTGTCTGATTTTTTGGATCTCCATTCATAAAGATTCAATAGCCTCTTTTATTAATTCTGGAGTAACCTTTCTTCTATTACCTAAGGAATAATGGTTTATCTTTTTGATAACTCTGTGTAATTCATTTATATCACGGTTGAAATGATTAAGTATATAATCTGCTGAGATATCAGAAATTATGAGATTTTCATCTAATGCCATCTTTTTTAAGATACTCTTCTTAATTGTATCTTGACCAGGTTTTATTACTGTAATCATGCCAGATAAAAACCTTGATTTTAAATAATCATTCAATCCAATTATATATTCTGGCAACATCCTGCCTGCTACTATCACCCTTTTACCTTTAGATATTAATTCATTATAAATATAGAAGACCTGTTCTTGAACTGAATCTGCATTATTAATAAGGTGTATATCATCTATAAGCAGGACGTCTACATTTTTATATTCTTTCGATATAATGATTATTTCTTCATATGAGAGAGTATTATCGTATTGTTTAAGTATATCTGATGATGATACATAAAGTAGACTCAGGAAGGGGAAAGATTTTTTAATAGAATTTCCTATAGCTTGCAAAAGATGAGTTTTTCCTGTTCCTGACCCTCCACAGATATATATGGGATTAATTCCTTTAAGGGGGTTCTGGCTAATTTGAAGTGATATGTTATAAGCCATCTCATTTTCATCACAGACAACAAAGTTTTTAAATGTATATTTATGGGTTGTATGAAACTCAAATATTAACTGTTTGTTTTTTAAAAGATTATGTAACTTCATGTCTAAAAAGAAATTTTTTGATATTAGACATTAATAACAATTATTAGCATAATGATTCAAATTTGATAATGTAAAAAGTTTAATGTTTTTGTAAATTTTTAAAAGTTATAATCCTTGAGTAGTTACAAAAACTTAAATAATTTCTCTTTATTCCATAAAGAGGTAAAATTGGAGCAGGTCCATGAGTAGAAGATTATCAAAAAAAGGAGAGGAAGTCATTAAAAAAATAATGAAAGAGAAATATTTGAATATCTGTTAGCATTGTTAGCACAATTGGATGACAGGGTAGAACATCATTTAGATTTGTCGGAAAGAATGAGAATTTTATTTTGAAATGTATTTAGAAAGGTTTGAAATAGCAAAAAAAATGAAATCCTAATTCATTTAAGGCTTTTTATAAATTTTGTTGAAAAGAGCTGCGTATATTTGTAAACTAAACAGATGTAAAAAGTAATTTTAACAGGGAGAGGATTTTTCCCTGCCTGTGCTACGGC
>JACQQJ010000109.1 GCA_016207035.1 Nitrospinota bacterium
AAAAGCACACAGAATATTGATATTCATGCACTCATACAGCGTAGAGATGAGCTTATAGCTAAGAGAGATAAACCGATTGAGGTTGAGGGGGAAATCAAAGAGGATGTTTAGCCTTTTTAATTTTTTCCGTATTTGGATGGGGAACAGTGGTTTTTATATTTTCAGGCAGCCAGCCCCCCACCCCATACCCTATGGCATTGAGGATTGAATGAAAGCAGAGCTTAACATTGATACACAGGAGATTGTCAGAGAGATAACCCAAGAGGTTATCAGGGAACTCAAACCTTACCTTACAGGCACAGGTAAAAGTGAAGATGATACTCTGTTCACCGTAGAAAGCATTGCAAGATATTTACAGGTATCTCCACAATGGGTTTATGAGAGAGTCCATTTAAAAGAACTACCATATTTCAAGATAGGCAAGTTTCCACGATTTAAGAAAAGTGAGATTGACCACTGGCTTGATACATTAAAAATACCTGCCATAAATCCAGTATCCCGAAGGCTTAAGGTAATTAAGTAATCTATATTTTGTATATCATTAAAAGCATAACCACAACATATAGTAGCGACCACCTGATTAATAGTCAATAAACCTATAATTTAACTCTATATAAAACAATATCTTTAAAGTCAGTGTATAGTGAATTGTATAGTTAAATTTCCCTTGACAGTTAATTTAGTATATACTATATTAACTGTAAATACTATTATTAGCTTTGCTATAAATAAAAGGGAGGTGATTAAGCTATGGCTATGTTAAGTATTAAAGACTTTCCAGATGATGTTTATAAATCCCTGAAGATAAGGGCAGTAAAAGAGGGAAAGACTCTAAGAGATTTAACAATTGAAATACTTACTAAAGCTGTCAAGGGAAAGGAGGTTTAAAATGGCAAAGGAAAGGAGAAAAAGAGTTATGGAATTATACGAAGATTGTCATGATGAACCTCATTACCATTTAGAAGGCAACCCATCTGCACAGAATAAGATATTTCTTACTCTTTTAAAGTTTTTACAAAAAGAAATACCTCATGGCTTGCGTTTGCGGTTTAACAATCAGTATAGCGTCAATATCATTAATGAAGAGAATCAATCCTATATCTTTTTGAATTGTTACAAGCATTTTAGAGGACAATGGAGAATAAAGATAATGGTCTTCGAGAGGGGGGAGAGTTTTTTTGAAAATGTTTTAAAACCCATTATTAAATCTCTATAATTCATGATAAAGGAGGGTTAATATGGCAAAGGCAAAAGGAATTTATAAGCGTGGTAATATTTACTGGATACGATACGCTGGGCTTGATGGTAAAATCAGGTTTGAGTCAGGCAATTCTACATCCTTCAGGGATGCACAGGATATGCTTATCCAGAGAAAGAAAGAAATAATGGAAGGCAAAGAACCTATCCCTGTAAAAAGAATTGCTAATCACTCCTTCAATGAGCTTGCAGACCATTATATTACATGGGCAGAAAGACAAAGGGCTTTTGACAGGAAAAAATATTTTATACAAGATTTAATAAATACCTTTGGTAATTGCCCATTACGAAGATTTTCTCCTATGCTTATAGAGGAATATCAAACAAAATTTATTACCAACGGTAAAGCACCTGCCACAGCTAACAGACACCTTGCTACCTTAAAGCACATGATGACAAAGGCTGTAGAGTGGGAGATGGTAGAGGAAGAAGTGTTAAAGAAGGTAAGAAAGGTTAAATTTCTACATGAGAATAACAGGAGGCTCCGGTATCTTTCAAAAGAGGAGTGTCAATCACTTATCAATGTTTGCAGTCCTCACTTAAGACCAATAGTCATAACAGCACTCAATACAGGTATGAGAAAAGAGGAGATACTATCTCTTGAATGGGAAAAACATATTGACCTTAAGCATGGCTTTATACTCCTTGATGTAACAAAGAACGGAGAGCGTAGAGAGATACCTATCAATCAGACATTGAAAGATACCCTGCAAAGAATTCCAAGAAGGTTAGACAGTACCTATGTGTTTATAGATGATAACGGTAAAAGGTATAAGTATGTAAATAGGAGCTTTAAAACAGGATGTAGAAGGGCAGGGATAAAGGATTTCAGATTTCACGATTTAAGGCATACCTTTGCAAGCCATTTAGTTATGGCAGGTGTTGACCTTACCACAATATCAAGACTTTTAGGACATAAGGATATTAAGATGACCTTGAGATATTCTCACCTTGCACCTTCTCACATGGTTAAAGCGGTAGATATATTAGACAGTGCTATTAATGGAAAACCAACTATACAAAAACTATACAATTTCGCTAAAAAGGAGGTGATTGTAAATGCGTAACTCTTTGATATTTTTAAATCGGGGCGAGTGGATTTGAACCACCGACCACCTGAACCCCATTCAGGTGCGCTACCAGGCTG
>JACQQJ010000097.1 GCA_016207035.1 Nitrospinota bacterium
AAGAAAAAATAAAAAATCACTATTTTTTCCCAAATATTTAACTCTCTCCTGATTTCCAAACACTGCTCTATTCTCGAAAATATTTACATTGACATAATATGCATGTCCTTTAAGAATATCATTACTATAGATCTTTCCCTGACCATATACAAAAAAAGGTATGCAAAGTATTAGAATAAGCACAGGATATGTAAAACGTTCCAAAGGAATAATATCTTTTAATATTTTAAATTTATTTTCGATTGTAATAGAAATAGGAGTGAAAAAAAGTATAGGTAAAATTTGATATTTTATAAAGTAATCTGAGGAACCATAAAATAAAATGAGTATTATTATCATATACGGGATAAAGATTTTTTTCTTATGTTTATTCAAGAAAATCCCTTCAGGCGTATCAACGCCACCACCGGGAGGCAATGATGGTATTGGAAATAAATACCCTGTTACAATACCCATGATGAATGAAATTAATGATGAAAATATAAGAGGATATATACTTAACTGAATAGCGTCAGCCAAAGAAATAAAACTTAAAATATTTATATTAAAGGTTGACCAAAAGCCAAACAAATATAATATTGAGACTGCGAATGCATATGGAGTTAGGAAGTAGAAAATTAGGGGATTGTATTTTTGGGTCAACTTTTATCACCTTTACCAAAATAATTAAACCAATGAAGGTATAGTTTCTATAAGTTCTTACACTCCACAGATAGATAGAAAATTGATTTTATGGTGTAAACTATAAACTCATAAAAAATTACTGTCAATGGAAAATTTAGAGATAATCAATCCCAAAATACCCCTGTTAAATCTATTGACTCTATAGTTATTGGCATAAAAAATGTAATGCATTTTTTTCCTTTGGCAGCACCAATTTTATCCCGCACATAAATCTTATGTGCGGGACTTATAAGAAGAAAGTGCAGTATGAAAGACAAATTGCATAATTTGGGTTAAAACTCAACCCTCTCAGCAAACCACCTGTAAAGTGCGGGCAATACGACTAATGTTAAAAGTGTTGAGGTTGTCAGCCCACCTACAGCTACTATTGCCAATGGTCTCTGAACCTCAGAGCCGGGTCCAGTGGCAAAAAGTAAAGGGAGAAGTCCAAAAATTGTAGCAAGGATTGTCATGAGGACTGGTCTGAGTCTCATTTCACAGCCTGTTCTTATAGCATCCTCAAGGTCAAACCCATCTTCCCTGAGTTTATTTATACACGAGACAAGGATAACACCATTCAGGACAGTTTCTCCAAGCAAGGTTATGAAGCCTACAGAGGCAGGGACACTCAGATATTGCCCTGAAATCCATAATCCAAAAACCCCGCCTATCAGTCCCAAAGGAATATTCAGAAGTATCAGAGTTGCGTATCTGGCTGAATTAAATGTGAAAAAAAGGAGGAAAAAAATAAGGGCAATAGAGAGGGGAATAACAATGGAAAGTCTCTTCATTGCCCTCTGCTGGTTTTCAAACTGGCCGCCCCATGATATATAGTAGCCGACAGGGAGTTTAATCTTTTGAGAGATTAACCTCTGCCCCTCCTCCACAAAGCTGCCGATATCCCTCCCTTCCACATTTGCCTCTATTACTATCCTCCTCTGCCCATCCTCTCTCTCTATGCTTGAAGGTCCCTCAACTACTTGAAAATCTGCAATCTGTTTTATGGGGATGTGGATTCCATTGGATGCATTGACTGTGACATTGCCGATTGTATCCATGCCTTTACTCCACTTATCCGAAAGTTTTACAAGTGTGCCGAATCGCCTCTGCCCATCAATAACCTCAGTAGCAACTTTTCCAGCCCTGATTATCTCCACCACATCATTTAAGTCGGCTACATTTATACCATAGCGTGCCATAGCCCTCCGGTCTGCCTGAATATTCATGTAATATTGGCCTGCTATTTGCTGCATCCGGAGGTCTGCTACCCCTTTGATATCGTTGAGAACTGCCATAATCTGGGCACCCTTCTCCTGAAGAATTTTTATATCTTCTCCAAAGAGTTTCACTGCAATCTGTGACCTCACCCCTGAAACCAGTTCATCCACCCTCATCTGGATAGGCTGTGAGAAGACGAAGGTGATCCCTGGAATTCTTTCAAGAACACCTCGCATCTCTTCCTGAAGCCCTGCCTTAGTCCTGAATCGCCATTCATTCCTGGGTTTTAAATTGATAAAGACATCAGAGAGTTCAGGTCCCATAGGGTCTGTCCCAATCTCATCAGTTCCTGTCCGGCTTACCACTGTTTCGACCTCGGGGAGCTTCATCAATTCCCTCTCAACAACAGTTGTAATATCGAGAGAGTCCTCAAGGGCTATACTCGGGAGCCTCATGATATTTATGACGATAGAGCCCTCATCCATAACAGGGATAAATTCCCTTCCGATAAAAGGGATGAGGGAAAGGCTTCCTGAAAAGAGGAGTATTGCAATGGTAACGACAATCCAACCCTGTTTTATTGAAAAGGTTAAGATAGGTCTGTAAATCCAGATTGCCCATTTCACAATAAAACTCTCCTTTTCCTCACCAGGTTTTAAAAAGATGAGGCAGAGAACCGGAATGACAAAGATAGAGAGGATGAGGGAGGATAGGAGGGCGATAACCATAGTTAATGCCAAGGGACTGAACATCTTCCCCTCCATCCCCTGAAGTGTTATGAGTGGGATAAAGGTAATGGCAATGATCAATTCACCAAAGAAGGAAGGCTTTCTGACTTCAAGGACAGATTCCAGAACTGTAATGACTGTATGTTTTTCAACCCCTTTCTCTGAGAGGTGTCGCTGGATATTTTCAACCTGGATAATGGCGGCATCTACAATTATCCCGAGAGATATGGCAAGTCCCCCAAGGGTCATAAGATTTACCGTCAGCCCTACAAATCTCATGATAATAAAGGAAAAAAGGACGGACAGGGGAAGGGTCAGAGAGACTACCAGAGCACCCCGAAAGCTCCTTAAAAAAATGTAGATGATAACAACTACCAGAACCATTCCTTCCATCAGTGCCTTTTTGATAGTGGAAAGGGCATGCTCTACCAATTCTATCCTGTCATAGAAGGGTTTGATGGATACTACCTCTGGTAGAACTTTGTTGACATCCTTTACCCTCTCCTTGACATTCTTAACAATCTCACGGCTATTCCCTCCCCTGAGCATAAGGACAAGTCCTTGAACAGTCTCTCCTTTGCCATTGGCTGTTACACCACCTAATCTGTAGCGGGATCCTAATTGAATGTCTGCTACATCCCTCAGGTATACTGGAGTGCCATCTACGGAAGAGACAACTATATCCTCGATGTCTTTTATAGAGGCAATTAAACCAAGTCCGCGGATTGCATAACTCTCCTGCTGATGTCTGATGTATCCTCCACCTACATTTGCATTATTCTTCTCAACAGACTCAAAGACCTGACGGAGGGTAAGATTATATTTTTTAAGGTTATTTGGGTTAACCATTACCTGATACTGTTTTGGATACCCTCCAAGGCTGTTCACATCGGCAACGCCTGGAACTGTGCGGAGCATGGGTCTTACAACCCAGTCCTGAAGTGTCCGAAACTCCATAAGGTCTTCTTCTTGATTTGGGATTTCGGATGTCGGATTTCGGACTTCATTTCTCTCAAGGGTATATTGATAGACCTCACCCAGACCTGTCGCTATAGGACCAAGGGCAGTTTCCACACCCTTTGGGAGTTTTCCCTTTGATTGAATCAATCGCTCCAGCACTGTTTGACGTGCCCAGTAGATGTCAGTCCCATCCTCAAATACAACGGTAATCACCGAGAGTCCAAACTTTGTTACCGATCTTAGCTCTGTCTTTTTAGGAAGCCCCATGAACTCCACTTCCAGAGGAAATGTCACTAATTGTTCTACTTCAACAGGAGACATCCCAGGGGCCTTTGTAATGACCTGCACCTGAATGGTTGTAACATCAGGAAATGCGTCTATGGGAAGTTTTTCAAAGGCATAAACCCCAGAGATGATCAGGATAAAAACTGCTATAATGATTAAAAACTTTTGTTCTAAGGCAGAGTAGATAAGCCTGTCTATCATTCCCCCTCCATAAGTCCCTTTAAACTCTCCGATTTAAGGATAAAGGAACCCTTTGTAACTATCCGTTCACCTTCTTTTAATCCTGAAATAACCTGATGGTAACCATCAACCTCTGGACCAACGGATACAACCCTCTTTTCGAAAATTCTCCGCTCTCCCTTTTCAAAATCCCCCCCAGCCCCCCTTTTCAAAAGGGGGGTTTGTAAGGATTCAGGGGGATTTGCTACAAATACAATAGTATTATCCCCCTCACGCTGGACAGCGGTTTCAGGTATAGCAGGGAGATAATCTTTTCTATCGCTCAGGATTTTCACAGTAGCAAACATCTCAGGTTTTAAAATCCTATCAGGGTTTTCAAGCTCTGCCCTAACCCTTACAGTTCTCGTAGCAGGGTCTATGGTATCCGCGATATAGGTAATACTGCCTGTAAAGACTTTGTCTTGATATGGGGTAACTGTAATGGAAACTTCCTGCCCTATCTTTACCTTACCTAAATCCTTTTCATATATATTTGCCCATATCCATACTGTGGATAGGTCTGTCAGTTTAAAGAGTTTGGTAGAGGTATCTATAACCTCACCTACGGTAACCATTCTTTCTGTAATCCTTCCATTGAATGGCGAGATTATTGGTATAAGGGCGTGCGCCGGCATCCTTGATTCATCTATCATTCTATTTATATCTTTATCTGAAAAACCATAAAGGTGGAGTGAGCCCCTCAGCTTTTCCACCTCTGCCTTCGCTGTTATATATTCTGCCTCAGCCTTTGCAATTTCCTTTTTTGCGTTGAGAAACATCTCCTCTACTGCTGTCTGAAATTCTATCTTGGCAGAGGTATATTCCTTTTCTGAGGCAATTACTTCTTTCATAGATGAGATATTATCCTGATAAAGCTCCTTCTCCCTTTTCAGATTTGATTCAGTTAATTCAAATCTTGTCAGCGGTTTTAAAATCTCTGCCTTAGCCTTTCCAAGTTCAGTATCTTTAAGGAAACCCATTGCCTCCTCTGATGTAATCCCACCTTCACCCCCCTTGAGAAAAGGGGGGGATTTAATCATATCAAGTATCTTTGCCTTACTACCATAGAGTGCCCTCTCCCTTTGTAGATTCACCTCTGCTACCTTTAAATGAGCTCCCGCCCCTATAAGATTGCCTATCATCTGATGCACATCCACACTATCAATCATTGCCAGGACTTCACCCTTACCGACATTCTCTCCAAGTCTTACCTTTACCTCAATCACCTTTCCATGCATCCTCGAGGTAATATAAGCCTCCTTTTCAAAATTGGCTTTAACCTCTCCTGTGGTGGTTATATAGTCGTTTATCTCCCTCTTCCTGATCTCTTCTATGACTATACCAGCAGATTTTATTGCCCTATCATCAAGTCTTATCAACCCTTCACCTTTGGATTTTGGACCCGGGGACTGAGACTCGGGAGTTGGGGTTTGAGTATAAGGAATAAGAAATTTGAAATGAGAAATTAAATAGATCCCTCCAGCAATTACTATAGAAATAATGAATAGAGTGAGGAACTTTTTCATTTCCTGCCTCCACCAATAGCCACTTCTAAATCTACCACCGCAGCCTTATATTCATAAAGGGAGTCATAATATAAATTGGTATTCGAAATGAGCTTCTGCTGTTCAAGTATGACTGTATAAATACCGATCCTGCCTGCATCGTAAGCCCTCTTTAAGACCTCTACATTCTCCCTCAACTGGGGGAGGATCTCATTTTCAAACTGTTCCACACCCCTTTTTGCTGAATTGAGCATCAGATACGCAGATTCCACCTCTTTTGCTATAAGGAGTTTCAGGGACTCCCGCTGGTTATTCAATCGTATCTTCTGTGCAGTGAGGGACTCTACCTGACCCCTATTTCTATTGATAACAGGTATTGGTATTGACATCCCTGCACCATAGACCTCTTTGTCATAATCCCTGTTATAAAGGATGGACACCCTTACATTCGGCGAAACCTCTGCTGTTGAAAGGGAGACCTCTTTATCAGCTATGCTGACCTTTGCCTCTAAACTATGAAGGTCAGGTCTGCCATTTATTGCTATCTCTTTTAATTCCTTTAGGCTATTCAAACCATGTAAACTGTTTAAACCTTTTGAACTATCTTTTAAAATAATTTCACTATCTGAAGGTAGTCCAAGCAGGCTGTTCATCCTCACCCTTGCAATGGAAAGGAGCCCTATTGTCCTTATCCTTTCAGTTTCTTTCCCTTTCAGCTCCACCCTTGCCAGATTCACATCCATCTTTGGTACATCCCCGCTTCTGAACCTCCTCTCTGCAATATCGAGTATCTTCTGGCTTAAATCTACAGAGAGGTCTGCCTGTTTTAATTTATTCTCAAGGGTAGTTAGATTATAAAACTCCCTCTTTACCTCACCTGTTAATATCCTTTCCACATCTGCTATCTCAAATTGAACTGCCTCCATATTTGTTGAGGCAATATCCTTCCGTATCCCCTTTTGCCCCCCTGTCTCAAAGGTCTGGGAGAGGTAGAGGGTATACTCATTCCTCTCACCGAATTTGTAACTTGTCTTTACCTCATCACCAGTTGAGAGTAAACCCCTTCCTTCAAGGGAGATTTCCGGATTAAAGGGGTAAGTGAGGGCAGTATTCAGATTTCCCTTTACTATCTTGATCTCCTCCCTTTTAGCCTTTAGCTCAAGGTTATACTTCAGGGCATAATCCACAGCCTCATCAATGGACAATTCCATGCCATATGCCTCTGCAAAAACAAATAACAAAAAAAATAGGATTACCAATATTTTCATAGTGAACTCCTTTAAAAAAATAACTTTTTTCCACAAAGGACATAAACCTGATTAAACCACTGAGACACTGAGGCACGGAGAAATAACCCAGTTTAAACTGTTTAAACCGATTAAACCGCTTTAAAACTCTCTGTGTCTCCGAGCCTTGTTTAAAGTTTCCAGATTATTATTTTTGATATAATTGCGAGGCAATCTATCGGGAAAAGACGAGAATGCATCACTTCATCTATACAATAATTTTATAAAGTGGAACTCGGGTTAGATAAGGATTTCTGGTGGAGAGAGGATGCTGAAGTTGTTACGGGAAGGGGTAATAAATAATATAAAAAAAGCTAAAACTACAGGATGGAAATAGGAATTGGGATATGGTTGTGATACAACCGAAATAAAATTTAATATGTATACTTGATAAAGGGCTAAAGTTTGTAGTAATTCCTCAACATCTTTTATCAGATATTGACTCTTGCCTGTATGAATCCCCTCCCCTCCTTCATGGGAATCTTCACAATCTTTATCAAGGTAGCCATTGGTCAGTCGGAATATAAACCAGTCGATAAGGCAGATATGCTGATGTGCATGATGACTATGAGGTTTCAAGTGTGTATGTTTGATCTCTGGGTGTATATGATAAAAGGGTAGCAAGGTAACAGAGAGCAGACAGAAAAAAACAAAACCCAGAATGGACAATCCCTTTTTATGTATTAAATTTTTCATAAACTTAATTATATCATAAAACATCTTTTGTCAACAGAAAAACTCTTTCCCCAAATCCCGCTTTAGCGG
>JACQQJ010000096.1 GCA_016207035.1 Nitrospinota bacterium
ATTATTATAGAAGAACCCTGATCCAGGTTATATATTGGTGGTTCTAATTAAAAGGAACAAGGAGTATAGAACCCTTAATATAGAACCTTGATCAGGGTTTTCTTTTTATTTCCATCATTCTCTTCCTCAGTTAAATCCTGCTCATCCATCCACTTGTATTGCTGAATATTTCTATATATAATAATTTCATACAAAGAGGTAGAGTTATACACAGTTCATAAAAGTACCATGATAAGCGGACTTATAAAAAAGATTATAGGCAGCAGAAATGACAGGGAGCTGAAAAGGCTTCAGAGTTATGTGGACAGGATCAATCAACTTGAGGATAGGATACAAAAGCTCTCTGATAATGATTTAAGGTTAAAGACAGGTGAACTTAAAGAGAGATTACATAATTCCCTTTCAAACCTACCTCCTGATCTTCCTATCGAAACACAGAAACAGACAAAAGAGAATGCCCTCAATGAACTGCTCCCTGAGACATTTGCCGTTGTGCGTGAGGCAGCAAAGAGAATTCTTAATATGCGACATTTTGATGTACAGCTTATAGGCGGTATTGCACTTCATGAAGGTAAAATTGCAGAGATGAAGACAGGTGAAGGCAAGACCCTCGTAGCAACACTTCCAGTTTATCTCAACAGTCTCATGGGGAGAGGTGTCCATGTAATCACGGTAAATGACTATCTCGCTAAAAGAGATGCAAACTGGATGGGTGAGATCTATAAATTCCTCGGGTTATCAGTCGGTGTAATCCAGCATGATATGGATGACAGGAAGAGACAGGAGGCATATAAATGCGATGTGACCTACGGAACCAATAATGAATTTGGCTTTGACTACCTGAGAGACAATATGAAATTCTCAATTGATACCTATGTCCAGAGAGAGCTTAATTATGCCATTGTGGATGAAGTTGATAGTATCCTGATAGATGAAGCAAGGACCCCGCTCATTATTTCAGGTCCTGCAGAAGAATCTACAGATAAATACTATAAAATTGATAAGATAATCCCAAAATTAAAAAAGGAAAGAGATTATCAGATTGATGAAAAATTAAGAACTGTTACATTGACAGAAGAAGGGGTTGCAATGTCAGAAGGTCTTCTCGGCGTTGAGAACCTCTATGACCCAACAAACATAGAGATACTCCACCATGTTCATCAGGCATTGAAGTCCCATACCCTCTTTAAAAGAGATGTAGATTATTTGGTAAAGGATAATCAGGTGGTGATTGTAGATGAATTTACCGGCAGATTGATGCCAGGGAGGAGGTGGAGCGACGGGCTTCATCAGGCAGTTGAGGCTAAGGAGGGGTGCAGGATTGAAAATGAGAACCAAACCCTTGCCACAATAACATTCCAGAACTATTTCAGACTCTATAATAAACTCGCTGGGATGACTGGAACGGCAGATACGGAGGCTTCAGAGTTTCTGGATATATATAATTTAGAGGTCTTAGTAATTCCGCCAAACAGACCTATGATAAGGACTGATCATCCGGATGTTATCTACAGGACTGAGAAGGAGAAGTTCAATTCAATTGTAAGAGAGATAGAGGAGCTTCACCGAAAGGGGGAGCCTGTATTAGTAGGGACAATTTCTATTGAGAAGTCAGAGCGTATAAGCGAAATATTGAAGAAAAAGGGTATAAAACATAATGTCCTTAATGCCAAATATCATGAAAAGGAGGCAGAAATAATAGCCCAGGCCGGAAGGCTTGCTGCAGTTACTATTGCAACAAATATGGCAGGCAGAGGCACAGATATACTTTTAGGTGGTAATCCTGATTTCCTTGCAAAGAGAAGATTTGAAAATGAACCCGATCCTTCGACTACGCTCAGTACAGGTTTATCCCCGGAAGAGAAAAATAAAATATATAAAGAATTAAAAGACCAGTGCAATAAGGAGAAAGAAGAGGTGATAAGACTGGGCGGACTCCATATTATCGGGACTGAGAGGCATGAGGCAAGACGAATTGATAATCAATTAAGGGGGCGTTCAGGCAGGCAGGGGGACCCTGGTTCATCACGGTTCTATCTCTCATTAGAAGATGACCTGTTGAGGATATTTGGCTCTGACAGGATTTCAGGACTGATGGAAAGGCTTGGTATGGAAGAAGACCAGCCTATTGAGCATGGTATGGTAACAAAGGCAATTGAAAATGCCCAGAAGAAGGTAGAGGCGCATAATTTTGATATAAGAAAACACCTTTTAGAATATGATGATGTTATGAATAAGCAAAGGGAGGTCATTTATGAACAGAGGAGACAGGTTTTAGAGGGAGAGAATTTAAAGGACATGCTCTTTGATATGGTTGAAGAGGTTCTGGATGATACATTAAGCATATATGTCAATGAGGATAAACACCCGGAAGATTGGAATATAAATGGTTTAAGAGATTCTCTCACCAGGCAATTCTCATTAAATTTAACACTTACCCCCTCTGCCCCCCTCTTAACCTCCCCTTTTTCCCCTCCTTCTGAAGGAGGGGCGAGGGGAGGTATAAGGGGGGGTGACGGGGGAGGTGGTATGTTATCAATTGAAGGTGGGAAAGACCTTCATTTAAACAGTATAGATTATGAGATATTGAAAAATTCCCTCCTCGGGTCACTGCAGCAAAAATATATGAAGAAGGAATCAGATATTGGAAGTGAGATGATGCGATATATAGAGAAGATGGTTATGCTCCAGATTATTGATAACCAATGGAAAGACCACCTCCTTGTTATGGATCATATAAAGGAAGGGATAGGATTCAGGGGTTATGCACAGAAAAACCCTTTAAACGAATATAAAAAAGATGGATTTGATGCCTTCGCTGCAATGATACAGAGGGTACGAGAGGAGATCACAGAGTATATATTTAAGATTCAGACTACAAAAGAAGAGAGAAGATCAGTTCAGCAGACCCACGATTTATCTGAAACAGCTCTGAAAAGGAGGACGATGATCGAGAACAGGAGTGAGGCTATGGGAGGCGGTACACCATCTCAGGTGAAAAGAGATGGGAAGAAGGTAGGGAGAAATGACCCCTGTCCCTGCGGAAGTGGGAAGAAATATAAAAAGTGCCATGGTACATGAAAGTAAAATATTTATTATAAACCGCAGAGAGCTCAGATTTGACTGACCACTGACAACAAACAACTAACCACAGGCAGCTGCAGTAAGTAGTAAGTTGTGAGTTGTAGGTTGTTAGTTATTCTCTGCGGTGGAAATCAGGTTTTTATTCTTATGGTTAATGTTGATGTTGTAAATAATAGCAATGAGGTAAAAGAGGAGTGGGACCATTTCTTGGAAGGTTGTAAGAATGCCTCTTTCGGGTCTCTCTTTGACTGGAAGATTCTCTATGAAGATACTTTTGGTTTTAAAACATTTTATCTATCTATCAAAGAGGACAATAAGCTCATAGGAATTTTACCCCTTGTCCTCATAAAAAGCCCCCTCATTGGTAAAGGGTCTTTTCTTGTCTCCACCCCCTATGTAACACAGTCAGGTCTCTGTCTGAATAGAGAGCAGTTTGACCTGCTCCCCTTAATCTATACATTAAAAAAATTGATAAAAGATTGCAGGGCAAAGTATGTAGAGCTAAGACATCTTTTTCCTTACCCATCCGATACACTTATTATGAGGAAAAATTTTTTTACATTCCATCTTGACCTGTCTCATGGTGTAGAAGGTCTCTGGAAGGGATTTTCTTCTGAAGTAAGGAATAGGATAAGAAAGGCCCAAAAATCAGGTGTTGAGGTAAAGACTGGACAGGACATACATTTTATTAAAGGTTTCTATAAGGTATTTTCCAAGAGGATGAAGGAGCTCTCATTCCCAAATTATCCAAAGGATTACATTGAGGCAATCATGAAAATATTTTACAACCGATCAAGGATAGTCCTTGTCTTATTTAAAGGTAAGGTTATTGGCGGGATGTTAGTTATATCTTTTAAAGACACACTCAGTATGCCCTATGTAGCAAGCCTTGTAGAGTATAACCACCTCTGCCCGAATAACCTTTTATACTGGGAGGCTATCCAACAGGCAATACAGGGAGGTCATACTATCTTTGACATGGGGAGGAGCCGTGAGGGAACAGGTACATTTCAGTTTAAAAAAAAGCTGGGTGCTGTGCCGGTTCAACTCTATTATCAATACCTTTCTCCTGAAGGGGAGAAGGGGGATATAAAAAACCTTTTTGATATGGAAGGGAGCCCACTCTTTAATATTTATTCCTCTATCTGGCGAAGGCTTCCAACCCCTTTTACCAACCTCATTGGAGGTTATCTGATTAGGCAGCTTTATATTGCATAAAAAGATTTAGCCACGAATTTACACGAATATTCACGAATAAAAGAAAAGTTTTTTTAAGTATTAGTGTTAATTCGTGTTCTTTCGTGGCTAATTTTATAATTTATACATGAATAAAAATATTCTAGCAATAGTTCCTGCCTACAATGAAGAAAATTCTATTGCTGGTGTTATTGGTGATATTAAGAGATACCTTCCAGAAGCGGATATCGTGGTAATAAATGATGCATCAGCCGACCGTACTGCTGATGTGGTGAGGGTAATACCAGGGGTAAGGATCATTGACCTACCAATAAATCTTGGAATAGGGAGTGCAGTTCAGACAGGTTTCCGCTATGCCTTAAGGAATAATTACGATATGGCGGTTCAGATAGATGGGGATGGCCAGCATATGGCATCTGAGGTAAAAAAGGTGCTAAGACCTGTTATAGATGGTATCGCAGATATGTCAATCGGTTCCCGTTATTTAGAAAAGAAAGGATTTTTATCATCACCTCTGAGAAGGTTTGGAAATTTCATTTTCATGATTGTAAATTCTACCCTGATTCGCCAGAGGATAACGGATAATACCTCAGGCTTCAGGGCATATTCAAAAGAGGCCCTACGATTTCTTAACCGTTACTACCCAAGCGACTACCCTGAACCAGAATCAGTTGTCTTATTGGCAAGGAGCGGATTTAGGATTATGGAAGTCCCTGTTATTATGAAAGAAAGGATTGCTGGAGAGTCTTCTATAACCCCTGTAAAGACGATTTATTACATGATCAAGGTTATGCTTGCAATCCTTGCCCGCTTCAGCAGGTAAAAAAACATACAGTAAATAATATCTCTCTTAACTTTTGAGCAATCAGACTGGCAGCGGCTTTTTTATTGTTTAAAACCAATTCTCGACTAAAAGGGAATTGCGTCAGCAATTTGGTATGTTGTCCAAGGAGCCTCATGGAGAGAGTTAGATATGCATTTAGAAGCGGCTCTTGATTTTTTCGTGAATGAGACGTGACAAGGATTCGTCACCAAATGTTCCTGCCCGTATCCTAAACTCTGTTGATTGGTCACTTCGTTTTTTCAACCTTATGATAATCTTGGTATCATCGGCTCGCAGGGCTACAATTTCACCTGCCAATACATCTTTCTGAGATTTTGTGACCCTAAATTCCAAATCCTTCATCGCTTTTTGCGATGAGTTCCAAGCTCGATTCATGTCAACCTGTTCCTCCACCTTAAGTTCTCCCCCTATATAGACAGCCGTTCCCGCACCTACAACTGCCCCTGTTCCTACCAAGAACAGGGGACATCCGCTCAAAGTCAATAGTCCAGTCAATAAAATCAGGTTGAGAAAACATAACCTTAGCTTCATTATTACCCCTCCTTGTTTGATGGGAAAGCGATATTTGTAATTTTTATTTTTGAGCAATCAGACTGGCAACTGCGCTCTTGTTATTTACAACCACTTCCCGATAATAAATGACCTTAAAGTCTCTAAAGAAGTTCAGGAGCTCGTTAGGTTTTAATAGGTAGTCTTTATTCTTAGGTCCCTGGAATCCGCGCTCCATGTTTTCAATAGTATAGGTTTCATAGATAATCACTCCGCCCCTCTTGAGTCCCTCTTTCATCTTGGGAATAAGGTCTCTCTGCAGATAATAAAAGCATGCAATAACATCATATGTATTTCTCGGCATTGTATAGGTTTCTAAATCTGCCACAAATGCATGTATCTTTACTTCCTTCTCCTGAGCAAGCATCAGGGCCTTCTTGATTGCTACTTCAGAAATATCCACACCATCCACATCAAACCCATTTTTTGCCAGAAATACCGCATTACGCCCCTCCCCCATAGCAATATCCAGTGCCTTCCCCCTGGGCAGGATATCGATATGCTCCATTAAAAACTCGACGGGCTCTTTACCAAAAATATAAGACTCCGTCTGGTATTTCTTATCCCAGAATATCCTGTCCTGTTCACCAGCAAAGGATGAGAAAATATCATTACCCATGAGAATATAAAAGAGTATTATACCGATTAAAATGATAGAAGGGATATATTTTCTGTAATTATTCATTGTGCAATTTTTTTTAGAAAATAATAAGGCATACTATCATATGCCTTTGCTACCCCTTTCTCCATTGAAAATAAAGGGGGAGAGCTAAACAAAAATGAGACGAAAAGAATCTGAAAAAAAGTCATTAAAGATATAGTAATTTTTAATGATTTTTTTTGATTTTTCTGATATATTTTATCCTATATGTAGGAGGTATCACAATGAAAAACTTAATCTCTGTATTCTTATTTACGATTCTCATCGTAAACGGATGTAAAGGCGTAAGCAGCAGTCATGGAAATGCTCATAAGGATGAAGCTATTGATGAAGGTAGTGCTAAAAAGAATGAACCGACGATAATTCAGGTAAATCCAAATATGAAGGAGGAGAAGAAAATTCAGCAGGCTGCAGACAATGGTGGAATGAAATGGATGCTTAATCCCATTGATGTAGTCCATGCAAATATGATAACAAGGGGAATAAATGTAAAGATTGAAGACTGTCATATTGCGAAGGAGGATGATAAACATGCGGTCGTAAGTGTCAAATCTAAAGATGGGAAAGACTTTGATGTCCTTGTGGAGAGGCTGATAAGACCTGGTGGTATATGGACTGTAACCCAGATAGAGATAAAAAACCCTGGTCATGATTATAGAGGTAATCTTATAGAAGATTTTAACAAACCGCAACATGCTCACTGATTGGGTAATAGTGGTACATACAACAACTACCATGCACTATAACCAGATTATGTCCCCCAATTGCCCGGTCATATCAATAACTTCAACTTTAAAATATAAATCTGAAATCTCCCAGGACTTCAGTGTCTGGAGGATAGCCCAGTTGTATCAATCTAATAAAGTTTACTCCTGCTTTTTTGTCCCCCCTTTTTCCATAATAAGGTAAAATTTTGTGGAATCAAATAAAAAAACATTTAAGTCAGGCTATGCAGCTATAGCGGGTAAACCGAATGTGGGTAAATCAACCCTGATCAATAATTTCTTGGGGTATAAATTATCCATAGTTACTCCGAAACCTCAAACAACACGGAAAAAAATCATGGGTGTGTTAACCAGAGAAGGGTATCAGATTGTCTTTTACGATACCCCGGGGATTATGGAGCCAACATATGAATTGCAAAAATATATGGTGAAAGAGGCTTATGCTGCCATAGAGGATGCAGATGTAGTCTTAATGATGGCTGAACCTTTTGAACCGCCTGCCGATAAAGACAAGGAATTTTTTGAAGAGTTATCTCACCTTAATATCCCGGTAATTTTGGCTATTAATAAGGTAGACTTAGTAAAAAAAGACAGCCTGATACCGATTATTGCTACGTATGACAAGCTGTCCAAATTTGCTGAGATTGTGCCGATCTCTGCCTTAAAAGGAACCAATCTTGACCTGATTCTTTCTCTTATTGTGAAGTATCTGCCGGAAGGAGAGCCTTACTATCCTGAAGATTACATGACCGACTACAACGAAAGGTTTCTTGCCTCTGAAATCATTCGGGAAAAGGTTTTTGAGTTTTATGGAGAAGAAATCCCTTATGCTACAACAGTCGAGATTGAGGAGTTTAAGGAACGGGAGTCAGGCAAGGACTTCATCAAGGCAATTATTTATGTAGAACGCAAATCACAGAAGGGGATCATCATTGGAGAGGATGGCAAGGCAATCAAGCGAGTGGGCGTCATTGCCAGGGAAGAGATAGAAAAGCAAATAGGGAGGAAGGTATATCTCGAACTCTGGGTCAAGGTGATAGAAAAATGGCGGAAAGATAAAACCAAATTGTATCAATTGGGATATAAATAATACCTTAATTTATTTTACAATGGGTAAAGAGGTTACTTCTGGGAAATACCCTCCTTTAAGATAAATCTTATAATAAAACAATAGAAACGAAGGTTATAAAATAGTATAATTTTTAAAAACACCAATCG
>JACQQJ010000104.1 GCA_016207035.1 Nitrospinota bacterium
AAATACTTTCAAGGGGTTCTCTGTGTTCTCAAAATGGATATTTAAAACAGTTCCATAATAACTATTTCACGAAAAGAGTACACAGAGTATGAGTTAAATTGATTCTTTTTCTTTTAAATCCAATATCTTTCTCTGCTGCCTCTGTGGTTAATGCATTATTGAGGATTGTATTTAATCTACCACTTTTATCGGGTTTTGTCAATCATAATGACTCCTCAGCAGCCCTCAAAAATACGGTATGATGGAGTTTTCTATCCCAATTTTTATATATCTAATTTCTATCATCAATCGGTATATAAGGCTGGTTGTGGAGTCCTATGTATTTCTGGTCAGGACGATAGATTTTATTAGTCTTTAATTGTTCCAGCCAGTGGGCAAGCCAGCCTGTAACCCTCCCCATTGCAAATATGGGTGTGAAGAGGTCTGTGGGAATGCCGAGTCCCTGGAATACAATCCCTGAATAGAAATCCACATTGGGATATATCTTTTTATGTCCCAGTTTCTCATGCACGACCTTTTCCACCTCCTCTGCAATCTCCAGCACTTTTCCCTTCTTTGATGCATTGCTCTCAAATAATTGATGGGCAAAGGTCTGGAGTATTATCGCCCTCGGGTCTTTTGTCTTATAAATCCTGTGACCTACACCCATTATTTTTTCCTTTTTTTCCAGTTTCTTCTCTATATAGGGTCTCACGTCCTCCTTTGAACCTATCTCTTCAAGCATATGTATGACCTCTTCATTTGCCCCACCATGCAGTGGCCCGCTCAGTGTTCCTATAGCAGACGCCACAATTGTATAAGGGTCAGCGAGCGTTGAGCCTACTACCCTGGCACTGAATGTTGATGCATTCATGGTATGGTCTGCATGGAGTATAAGCATAACATCCAGTATCTTCTCTGTGAGGGGGTCGGGCACCCTTTCAAAGAGCATGTAATAAAAATTTGCTGCAAAGGAAAGGTCATTATTGGGCTGTAACGGTGCATCGCCATGTCTGAGCCTGTTACTTGAAGCAACTATAGTCGGGAGCTTTGCAATCAGTCTTACAATTGACCAATAGCGGACATCTGTATCAAGGACATTTTTCGCAGGATAATACATCCCCATTGCAGAGCTCACAGACTGCAGATATTCCATAGGATGTCCATTTTCCGGCAGATGCTCCATCATCCTTACAATTTTCAGTTTAAGGCGGCTATGAAAGTTAATATCTGTTTTAAATTTATTCACCTCCTCCTGCGTTGGAAGTTTTCCGAAAATGAGGAGATAACTCACCTCTAAAAAATTGCTCTTTTCTGTAAGAACCTCTACCGGTATCCCCCGGTATTCGAGTATCCCCTTTTCACCATCAATAAAACTTATTGCAGATTCAGCTGCTGGTATCCCTGCCAGACCCGGCACTACCTCCAACTCTCTCTCTTCCATAAAAACACCTCCTTAAAATAAAATATACTTAAGCTGTCCTATGAGCCAGTTTTAATCAGAAACCACCATGTCACTCCCCTGTAATCTTCTCAAGGGTTATTTCTGCATCACCCTTTCTTTCAAATACCTTTATTCTATAGGGTTGAGTTAATGCCTGCGTAACAATTCCTTCTGCCCTGTGTTCTTTATAAGGTATAATCATTTTGTTATCTCTCTTATAGGGTTGTCCGAATTCAACACCATACCCCCCTGTCGGTCTTACTCCAAGAAAAATACATACAACTACATACCTATTGAAATCTATATCAGCAGTTGACATTTCAGAAAAAAGTCGGTTCCATAATTTTTCCCATGCGAGATTGTTTGTTATAATTAACCCTCTGAAAGTCTTTTTATCACTGTATTGTCCTGACCATTCCATGGCATCATATTTTTCATTAGCCCCTGCCCTTTTAAGCAATTGGACTGTTTCAGTGTAGCCTCCTTCTGCTGCATAGACCCACGCTGTTTTACCAGAACTATCCCCGGCATTCACTTCAGCCCCTTTTGATAATAATGTTTCAACAATACTCTGTTGGTTATTATCTGCAGCATCCATTAAGGCAGTTTTTCCATATCTGTCTTTAGCATTTACATCTGCACCATGTTCTATCAATTCCTGCACAATTGAGGTATGACCTTCGGCTGCTGCAAACATAAGGGCTGTAGTGCCGAATTTATCTCTCTCATTTGCTTTAGCCCCTTTCATTAGCAAGTCCCTTACTATTTCCCCGTGTCCTCGTGCTGCTGCTTTTATTAATGCAGTGTCGCTCCGATAATCCCCTTTTGCATTTATATTTGCTCCTTTATCAAGGGATATTTTTAGACTTTCAATATCGCCCTTTTCCGCCGCATCCAATAGGGCTTCATCCTGACTCTGCCCTGCATGAGATGCAGAGATGGTAAAAACAACTAAAATGAACAGTATCTGTATACCCTTATTCTTCATAAAAAAATCAACCAAACAAGAGGACTAAATCTACAATCACCATACCGACAATTGAGATACCTGCCAGCATATTTAACAAAACGGCTGTCCAGCCGAGATACTGCATATAGAGTCCTGCAAAAATACCGAGCACATATCCCACGATAAGCCCTGCTAAACTTCCCGTTATCCCCAACGGAAGCGAGTGTTTGAGAGCACCATTAAATATGCCAGCACTAATACCAAGACTAATAAAAAAGAAAAAGATGCCCATCAGAAAATCGTCATAAGAGGGTGGCTCTTCCAATCCCGACTTCATACTCAAGATAAACAAAGCCAAAATTCCAGCGACTCCTATACCACCAATTATCCATCCGATAATTGAACCTTCCGATATAGCAGATGGCATACCTATTGCCGTAAGGACACCACAAATTGCCAGAGCAATCGTGGCTTCCGTGTAGACAGAAGGTGGAAAGGAGACCCCTTCTTCCTTCTCAGGTCGCAATCGATTCAGGAGCAAATCTGGGAAAAACCTCGTATGAAATTCAATAGATAGAAACTTTGGTGGGATATTGTCTGGAGACATTTCGCAACCCTCCTCATAGTCATTGCCTCCCCTTTTTTTATTGCAACCAGCCTCTTCTCTATTACTTAAACAGGCTTCACTAGGCAAGACCACAAATTGCTTATCATCTTCTCCCTATATTCACCACAAATTTGGTAAACTCTTTTTAATGTACTCCCGAGATATTTGTTATTGAAAGACCAGAGGGAAATTTGGCATTGTCTTAGGTATCTCTGTTGTCGGGTGCTGTGCACCACCTGTCAGGTCCTTTACCCTGTTTGTGACATATAAATCCAGCTCTTTTATATCTATGACACTATCTTTATTGAAATCTGCATTTCCATCAAGACCGTCAATCAATGCCTTTGTGAATGCACCATGACCCCATTCTGGTCTCTCCTGACTCTCTTCCTTCCCTGTTGATGCGGTCATAATCACCACCCCACTCTCCGTACTCACTAAATCCCTCAAAACATTTGTCATATCTGTTACCCCCCTCCTCTTCCCTGTTACACCAGCACTGTGGCATGTATCCACCATTAATATGACCTTTGATGGGAGGCCTGTTACTGTCTCCTGAAAGTCAAACCATTTTACCCCTGTACTTCTCAAGTTTGCTGTCTCTCCGTCATAGGGAAGGAAATAGTAGTTCTTTCTCTCATCCTGTATCCCATGCCCTGCTACAAAGATTATTGTCATATCCCTCTGGGTTGATTCCTTTAATATCCAGTCAAGTCCATCTAATATCTCCCCTCGGGTTGCATCTCTGTTGGTCAGTAACCTGCTCTTCACATCTTTGAACAATATACCCTTTTGTTTGTTAAATACCTTTATTATTGTCTCTGCATCTTTATGGGCAACATCAAGTCTGTAGTCAGGGTTTTTGTAGTCTGAAATCCCTATGGAGAGGATATAAAGATCAGGTTTATAAGCACCATGCAAATCTTCTGGACTACCCCTTTTCCCCCCTGTATCCCTATCCCTTGTAACATGAATTATCTCAGGCTCGGACTGAGTAAACTGGTTAGAGGCAATAACAGAGATATTATTTTCTGCCTCTGTTAATGGGACTACTGAGTCGATAAATCCATTTAATCTCTGAATCTCCTTAGTCTCCTTCCCCTTAACCGCGACACCCCTCATTTTATCTAATGGTTTCCCGTTAACCAATATCCAGATGTCCTTTATGGGTTCTTTGTTTACTGATTTTGCTATAGCCTTTATTCGAATTGAATCGCTGGAGACTGTTACATCTCTCTCTGCCGGTATCTGAAAGAAGACAACCGGTGGCATGATATCCTGAATATCCGATGTGGTGACCTTGACCATCTTCTGTTTTGGCTTGCTTTCATTTACAATGCGGATAGCCTCATCTATATCTCCACCTGTCTGAAGATATGCGGAGATAATCTCAGGAGAATAGAATTTATTGGCAAATCTTGATGAGGGATAATAGAGGGCAGCCTTATCCCCTCCCTGATTTATATGCCAGCCTATATACCTGTCACCATTTACCGATGAGGTATAGTACCCTTCTGGTATCCATGCAACCCACTCGTTATCAGCAGCATGGAAAATTGTTAAGAGGAGTTTCCCGGTTTCTATCTCCCAGAGTCTGACAGTCTGGTCACCTGAACCGGACACAAGCCATCTATTGTCAGGCGATACAGCAACCCCCCATATTTCCCCAAGATGCCCAATAAAGTCATGCAGTCTTTCCCCTGTCCTGGGATTGTAAGATGTTAGGACACCATGATCACCTCCACTCACTATGATCTTACCATCAGGGGTCAGTGTAAAACTGCGATGTGAGTAGCCGCTCGTAGAATCACGGGTAATCCGATGGATAACCATCCCATTTTTTAGAACCTGTAATGTGGGGTGGATCTTCCCATCCTCAGTCCGGAGGGATAATGTGCCGACAGATTCTACTGCCCTTAAAAATCCCCCCTGTGAATTCCCCCCTTTATTTAAGGGGGGATTTAATTCACTCCCAAGTGTCAGTCCACCCCCTTCAGGTGATATTAATTGAAAGGACTGCTCCAGCGCCCCATAAATCTGATACATCGGAGAGAGATTTCCCTCATAAGTCTTCCCCCATGCAATAGACCCCCCATCCCTGCTAAAGCCCACAGCCCAGACCATCTTCCCTTTACCTGACATCTTCTGCTTTATCTCCCCATTCTTAATATCCCAGAGATAAATTTCGTTGTCATTACCGCCGCCAGTAGCAACAGTAATACCATCAGGGGAGATCGCAGTTGCAAGGACTACATTTTCATGCATACTGAAAGAGGTTATTAACTGACCTGAGGGTATTGAATAGATATTAATTGTATAGCTTTCACCTTCCCCACACCCTGTAACAACTTTTGTCCCATCAGGGGAGACAGAGAGACTGGTTACATTCGAATTTTGTTTTGAAAGAACCTTGATAAAACTCCCATCTTTCCCATTCCAGAGTCTTATGGTTCTGTCATTACCCCCTGACAGGATATATCTCCCATCAGGTGTAAAGACTGCAGAGTTTACCTTATCTGTATGACCCACCATGGTGGTGATTAAGGAACCACTCCTTGCGTCCCATAGTTTAACCGTATAATCATTGCTTCCTGTTAATGACATATTGCCATGAGGGGAAAAGGAAACTGCATATATATAGTCAGTATGTCCTTCTAAACTCGTAGAGGATGTGATTGTAACTGCCTCCCCGTTACCTCCACTTCCATTGAAATTTATTTTCCCTAAATTCCATATACGGGCAGTATTATCAGCACTCCCAGAAATCAAATACCTGCTGTCCGATGAAAAGGCAAGCCCATAAACCGCATTTCCATGTCCCTTTAAAACAGCAATAAGGTCACCGGTATGAAAATTGAAAATATGAATATCTCCACAGCAAGGAGTTTCAGCAGTTGTTTTATCAAACCATCCCCCTACAGCAATGAGCTGGTTATCAGGTGAGAGTGCAGCAGAAAAAATCATCCCCTCATATCCTTTTCCGATCTGTCCCCTGATAATACGGCTGATCTCTCCTGACTTTGTATCCCATATGCGGACGGTTTTATCAGAACTTGCAGAGACAAGGTATCTCCCATCATTTGTAAAAATAACATCCCATATCATTGCCTTATGCCCACCTGTATCTATCTCCAGTATCTGCGTCTCAGCAGAGACAATTGCAGGGAGAAGGAGAATTACAAAATATACGACTTTAAAATTACGAATTAAGGACAGATGATTCATGAGGCTTTTCATTTTTTTAACCATAAAAACTAACCTCCTTTTTTATTTTAACCTTATGATAAAGTTAATATATATTATATAATTACTTTGTCAAGCCCTAACCACTCTAAAAGGGGGTTAATTTCTCTGATTCCTCTCCTATTAAGGTGAGCGGTTGGAGTGAGGGATAATAATAAGCCCATGCTTATCAATGGTGAATGGCAGGAAGGTAGAGAATATTTTGAGGTCAGAAATCCTTATGATGGAAGTCTCTTAAGGAAGGTTCCTCTGTCATCAAAATTGGATGTAGAGGATGCAGTATTATCAGCAAAAAAAGCCGCTGCAATCATGGCTGACCTGCCTGCCCATAAAAGGTCAGCCATACTAACAAATACCTCAAGACTCATTGAGAATAAAAAGAAGGAAATTGCAGAATTAATAACGGGAGAATCCGGGAAGGCAATTAAATATTCAACAGGAGAGGTAGAACGGGCAATTCAGACATTTCAATTTGCAGCAGAGGAGGCAAAACAGATTCATGGAGAGACTGTCCCTATGGATGCCTCACCAAACTCAGAAAAGAGGTTTGCCTTCTATCAACCTTTTCCGATCGGTATCATAGGTGCAATTACCCCCTTTAATTTTCCGTTAAACCTTGTTGCCCATAAGGTAGCCCCTGCCCTTGCCGCCGGCAATTCAGTAGTTTTAAAGCCGTCAAGCTATACACCACTTACCTCTATCAGATTGGCTGAGATAATGATGGAGGCAGGGCTTCCAAAAGGTGCGTTAAACATTGTCTTTGGTGGAGGGTCAACAGTTGGGGAGTGGATAGTAGAAAATGAGAATTTAGCCATGATCTCCTTTACAGGCAGTCCACCAGTTGGTAAAAGGATTAAGGAGCGGGCAGGGATGAAAAGGGTGGCATTGGAGCTCGGCTCAAATTCTGCATCTGTGATAGAGCCTGATGCCGATATAGATCGGGCAATACCAAGGTGCATCATAGGTGCATTTTCCAATGCAGGTCAGTCGTGCATATCGCTCCAGAGGATTTATATCCATGAAAAGATATTTGATGAGTTTAAAGGTAAATTTATAGGGGCGGTAAAAAAGATAAAGGTTGGAAATCCCATGGAGACTGACACAGAGTATGGGCCAATGATAGAAGAAAAAGAGGCTGTAAGGGCAGAGGAATGGATAAAAGAGGCAGTTGATAGAGGGGCGAAGGTTCTCTGGGGAGGGGAGAGAAAGGGAGGCATTATAGCACCAACAGTCATGACAGATGTAAAAAGGGACATGAAGGTTGTCTGTAATGAGGTCTTTGCACCACTTGTAACGCTGATTCAGTATAGGGAATTTGAAGATGCCCTTGATATGGTGAATGATTCAAGATACGGTCTTCAGGCAGGGATATTCACAAAGGATATACATAAGGCATTGGATAGTTTTAAAAAACTCCATGTAGGGGGTGTCATAATAAACGATGTCCCAACATTCAGGGTAGAACACATGCCCTACGGCGGTGTAAAAGAGAGCGGGACCGGTCGGGAGGGTGTTAAATTTGCAATAAAGGAGATGATGGAATTAAAACTGATAGTGTTTAATCTTTGAAACTATATGAAAGATTTGCCGAATAGCCAACTCGAAAATAGGATAGACTTATTGAAGAAAATAATAATTTTATATCTCCTCTGCTAACATCTTGACAATAATATCAAGGGCTACTTCTTTTGTCTTTTCCTCATAAAAATATTTTTTCTTGTAAAGGTCATTATTTTTTTTAATGTAAACAATATAACAATTATCTTCTCCTATAATGTCTACATCAATATATTTCCTATACGAATAGCCTTTTATAAATCCAATTAATATACCTTCCTCTTTAAGTAATTTATCAAGAGTATAAATAAGGCTATTAAATATCATTAAACCTTCTTTATTCTTATTTGATATGTTGCAATATATCTGAATTGATGTTTGGGATTTATAACTTAAATCCTGATAGAAATAATTTAGCGTGGAGTTTTCACAGAAAATACAAGCATTTACAGGCCTAATTCCAATTATGTATGCTATAAGTAGCATAAAAAGAAAAAGTCGGCTTAAATATTTCATATTTCCTCCTTTCCTGTTGGTCAGACAGATTTGTTGAGGGCGAACCTTATTACAGAAATAAAGCAATTATTGTGCCGTTTTATTGTTAATTATATATTCAAACAATTCTTTTATTGAAAAATTCAGGGATTTGGTGAGAAAGAATGAGACGATAAAAGAGATACCACGATATCAGAGGTATGCTGGGAGACCACTGCTTACGGAGATTTTCAAAGAGGAAACAACAAACAAGGATAAGAGGAATAAAGAGATATATAATGCTCACATGAAATTTGGTTACACATTAAAGGAGATTGCGTATTATTTAGGGATTCACTATACTACAGTAAGTAAAGTGATAAAAGAGGTGGGATAATGAAAACTGATATTTCAAGACCCCTTGGCCTTTTTGGGGCAGGTTTAACTGAAAAGTTTAGGATTCTTTCTGTTGATAAGTAAGTATGGAGATTTTAAATCAGAGATTGAGGCAAGGCTGGAGGGGTGACATGAAGAATGGGATAATACTGCTATTGATAATATTTTTTTTCATCGGATGCGGAGGCGGGACTGAATTTATTAAAACAGATCTGCTAAAAACTGAAAAGGTTCACAATATAAAGATTAAGGTTACAACAAAGGATGAGATAATAAAAATCTTCGGGGAGCCAATAAATAAATTAAATGTAAAAGGAAAGGAGCAGTTTTTTTATAAAGACGAGAATTTGAAATCCCTCTGGATAGAGTTTGATAAAGATGGAAAGGTCTATAATTATATATATTCAAAAAAATAGACCCCTGAAACAAGTCGAAACCTATTTCAGGGGCGAGGAGGTAAGAGCATGATCTCTTAAATTCCAGCTCCCCTCGTTTTATGTATCGGTATTTTGCAGATTATCTTGAGAGGTGTTTAAGGTTTGATTGTGGAGGAATTCTGGAGTTAACTGCCCTATCTCTTTTAAGCAACGGTGACAGATTTGGCTAAAGACCTCGGTTTATCTATATTCCTTTTTAAAGCTACTGCAGTAAAGTAGGCAAAGAGCTGGGCTACTACAAGTTCTAAGAACGGTGCAATGATAGAATGTGCCTTTGGCAGTATAATCTCTTCACTAAACAGTTTTTCACCTTCCCCCTTTTCTCCAAAATGGAATCCGAGGGTGAAACCCTTTCTTGCCTTTATCTCTTCTGCACTCCCTGCAGTAAGTCTATAAAGTTCCTCATCACTTCTCGGCGGCATAAAAATAACTGAATAGAGTTTTTCATCTATCAATGCAATGGTACCATGTTTTAAAAAACCTGCTGGCATCCCCTCTGCATGGACATATGCCACCTCCTTCATCTTCAGAGATGACTCTAATGCTATGGGATAATATTTCCCCCTTCCAAGATAAAGCCAGTTATTTATGTGGGAAAATTTATTGGCTATTGTATGTATAAAACCTGATTTTTCATTCAGGACCTTCTGGATAAGTTCAGGGAGATGGGAAATCTGTTTTTCAATCTCATTTTTGTTTCTGACGGAAATCCTCTTATTATTTACTGCCATTTCAAGTGCAACCAGGAGCAATATGGCCATCTGAGAGAGTGCTGCCTTTGTACTGATGACGCATATCTCAGGTCCTGAACCCTGCATTATCGTGTGGTCTACCAGGCGGGCAATAGATGACCCCATTACATTTACAATTGCTGCGGTCTTTGCACCTTTACCCTTTGCAAATTTAAGGGCATTCAATGTATCGTAGGTCTCACCTGATTGTGAAACAGCTATAATCAAAGTATCTTTATCAATATATGCCAGATTTTTAAACTCATCCGAGTTTATTGCAGGGGTAAAAACACCTGCAATGGATGAAAAGTGATATTCACTCATGAGGGATACATAGTATGTGGTGCCAGCCCCTATTAAATAGACATGCCTGCTTTTCATTATCATATCTGAAAGTTTTTTTATCAGTGCCTTATCCACCTGCATGGCATTGACAATACACTGGGGCTGTTCGTATATCTCTTTCAGCATATAGTGGGGATACCCCCCTTTTTTTGCCATATCACTGTCCCAGTTTATCTCTGTAATCCTTTTCCTGATCACCTCACCACTGATAATTTTTTTTATAAAATAGTGGTCCCTTGATACAACTGCATACTCATCATCATCAAGGACAACGGCATTCTTTGTATAATCTATGAAGGCATTAAAATCTGAGCCCAGATAATTTATCTCATCTCCCAATCCTATTACCAGAGGACTCTCTCTTTTTGCACAGAAAATCTTGTCTTTTTCATGGGTAGTTATCATGGCAATGGCATATGTCCCTTCAAGTCTTTTGAGTGCCCTGATAAATGCCTTCTCCGCGTCCTTCGATAATACAAAATATTTTTCTATCAGGTGAACAATAACCTCTGTATCGGTTTCAGAATTAAACCTGTGCCCTCCATGGATAAGTTCCTTTTTTATCTCAGAATAATTGGATATAATTCCATTATGGACGAGTGCAAAATCTCCCTCACAGCTTAGATGGGGATGTGTATTCTCTTTCGTTACCCCTCCATGAGTTGCCCATCGTGTATGGGCAATCCCTATCTTCCCATCAGGCTCAGATAATTTCTCCCTCTCATTTACCTCATCAACAGAACCAATATTTTTTCTTACCACGATGCTATTATTGCTCATTATCGCTACCCCGCATGAGTCATATCCCCTGTATTCTAAATGTCTGATACTGTTGAGGAGAGGCATTGCTATATTCTTAAATCCAACAATTCCACTGATGCCGCACATAAAAAAACCTCCCAAAAAGAGTCAAGGAGTTAGAGGGTTGAGGAATGAGAGGGCTGATCTTTATAGCCCCGTAACTCCTCAACTCCGTAACTCCTTAACTCTTTAACTCCTTAACTCTTCGGATATGTATAATGATGGGGTATCCTTACCCTTGTATCAATGATTGCCCCTGCCATTAAGGTATTGCCCGAGCCAATTACAGCATCATCACCAATAAAGGCGCCAAGTTTATTTAAATGGGTATCAATAATCTTTCTGTTTACCTCTGACTTGACGCTACTCCTGTCCAGATTGCCATTTATCGTCATTATCCCTGAACCGATATCAACATTACTGCCAATAACACTATCTCCTATGAAGGATAGTCTCCCGACCCTTGAATTTCCAAAGAGGATACAATTTTTGAGTTCAACCCCATAACCAATAGTGCACCCCTTTCCTATGGATGTATATTTTCTTATGAGGACATTATTTCCTATAAAACTATTTGCACCAATAAACGATGGCCCCTCAATTATAGTGCCGGCTCGAATCTCCACATTATCTTCTATCTGAACAGGTCCTTCTATCCTTACATCCCCTTTTAATAAGGCAGATTTTGAGATCCGTGCCATTTCTAAGGAATCCATAATTATTTTATTGGCTAAAAGTATATCCCATGGATATACCACATCTATCCAATCACCTTCCCAGATAGATGCCCGTAAACCTATCTCTTTGATAATCATACGAAGTGCCTTTTCCATGTTAAATTTTGTCTTTTCTAAAATAGAAAAGAAACCGCTCGGCAGTATAAAGACACCCGATAACACATAGTTTCCCAGGCCACCCTTTCTGGGTTTTTCTATAATATTGGTAATTCTCATTTCATCATTCAGATAGACATTTCCGAACATCTTTGTTGAAGTGGTAAGACAGACAGAGGCAACAGGTTCCTTTGACATATTGAATGATTGCAGGGTGTAGTTAAATATATTTGCTGATGTTATAATATCTCCATAAACGAGTATAAAATACTCACCAGGGTTAAACCTGTCTTTGACCATGTAAACAGCATCTCCGATGCCTGTTACTTTTTTCTGATATGCATAATGAATGTTTACCCCAAAGGCCCCCCCCCTCTCAAAGTATTTCACAATGGTATCTGCCTCATGTCCAACAACAATGTTAATGACATTTATCCCACTCTCCTTCAGCAATCGGATGGTATTTTCCAGAATAAATCTTCCACCAACATTTATCATTGGCTTTGGCCTTGTTGAGGTAAAGGGGACTAAATTTATTCCCTTCCCAGATGCCAGTATCAATGCCTTCATAATGACCTCCAAATCATAAGTTTCTCAAGATTATCTAATAGAACTGCAGGAATTTCAAGCTTTAAAATGTAATTATGATAGGTATTATGGTTTTAAAAAATAAAATGTGATATTATCCAAATTTATTGATTATTTCATTACACTTATAAAAATGGGTTTTTATTTATTTATAGTATGGATTCATGTGTTAGCTGCCTTTATATGGCTTGGGGGGATGTTTTTTATCGCATTAGTCCTTGCACCTGTTTCAAGAAGGATAGAACCCCTTACCCTGAGGGCTAATATTTTAAAAGAGATTGGAACACGGTTTAGATTAGTCGGGTGGATTTGTATTATCATTCTCCTTATTACAGGGGTTTTAAATATATTCAACAAGGGGATGTCATATACAATTTTCTTGCCATCACAGCTGTTTGGAACAGAATTTGGCAGGATACTTGCGTTAAAATTGACTTTTGTCTTTTTAATGATTATACTTAGTTTTATACATGACTTTTTTATAGGCCCCCGTTTGACCGCTTTGATGCAAGGCATTAAACAGAATAACTCAAATCTTGCAGTAAGCAAAGATACTCTCACAGAATTACAAAAGTTGAGATGGCAGGTCTCATGGCTTGCCAGACTAAATACACTCTTTGGTCTGGTAATTATATTTTTAGCTGCAAATCTCGCTAGATAAAAGGAGGTTGAAAAGATGGAAAAATATCCAAGGCTTTTTGTTAAGGTAAGTATTTTATATCTCTTATTCGGGGTGGTATTTGGACTCCTGATGGCTACAAGAATTGTCAGTGGTTTAAACTATACCTTTGTCCATGTCCACTTCAATCTCGTAGGTTTCATGTCTATGATGATATTTGGTATCTCCTACCATATACTGCCACGATTTAATGCGAAACCTTTGAGGTGGCCTGGCTTAGTCCCAGTTCACTTTTATGGCGTAAATATTGGGTTAATAGGGATGCTTTTTGCCTATCTTATTGGTGGCTTCTGGTCCTCAGACTGGAGGACAATAGTGCTCCATATATTTGCGACAGTTACTGCCCTGTCCATAATCCTGTTTATACTCAATATCTATACAGTCCTCATCTCAACATCTCCATCTGCAGGTACAGCTCCAGCCCCAGTTGCAGTTCAGCAGCCTGTAAGAGCGGAGGAGGTGAAGGATACTATAACCTCTGACATGAAGGTCTCCAATGTTCTTGAAAAATGGCCAAACCTTTTACAGGTATTTATAGATAGCGGATTCAAGGCACTGTCAAATCCTGCGGCGAGGGCAACTTTTGCAAAGATGATTACGATAAAACAGGCCTCTAAGGTACATAATGTTGAATTGGATAGTTTTGTTAAAAAACTCAATGATGCCCTCAATGGCAACGGCAGTAGTGTAACCACACTGCCAAAGGGGGCACCTTTCAAAACAGTAATGGGAAAAATACCCCAGCAAGGTGTTTCTCCTGCAATAAAAAGGGGGGATAAATGTGCTAAGGATATTCTTATTGGTGACTTGATCAGTTCCTATCCTGAAACAAAAAAGATATTTGAAAGGCATTATGGTGCAGGATGTTTCTCCTGTCCTGGTCATGCAACAGAGTCAGTTGCCCAGACTGCCCTGATGCACAATATATCACCTGATTTGATATTGAAAGAGATAAATGATGAGATTGATAATGTTCTTGGTAGTAAGAAATAGGAGGGTTTAAGATGCCAGAAGGACAGAGCGAATGGAAACAGGATTTCTTTGATAAAGTAAAACCGATAGTATTAAAAGACCCCCTTGCATACATACTTGGTGCCATGAAAGAAGGTGATCTCCTCGTATTTAGATATGCAGATGCTGTAAAATTGGCAGGCCATTCCTGTGCTGCTGTATCAGGGGCATACAAAATAACGGCAAAGGCACTTAAACTGCTCTATGGCGATGACATTCCTGTCAGGGGAGATATAAAGGTATTGATTAAGGGAAAGCCTACAGACCTGGCTTACGGTCCTATGTCACAGGTTATATCCTTTATAACAGGTGCTGCCCCGGTTACAGGTTTTAGAGGTATCGGCGGAGATTTTAAAAGACAAAACCTCCTTATTTTCGATGAGGGGCATTTTGAGTATAATACCTTTGTATTTCAGAGGGTCGATAATGGGAAGGGTGTCAGGATAACCTATGACACATCTGTGCTCCCTGAGGACAATAAAATGGGAGATCTCATGTCCGCTGTGTTTTCTAAAAGTGCAACCAGAGAAGAGCATGAGGAGTTTATCAATCTCTGGCAGGGGAAGGTGAAAAAAATTCTATTAGAAGATGATAAATATCCGGGATTATTTAAGGTGGAGGAGTTTTAATATGTCAGAACCCATAGGTGAATTTCCTGCAGGCAATCCCCCTGATGATGAAATTAAGGAGATTTTATCCCGGTATAAAAAAGTTGCTGTGGTTGGAATCTCCAATAAACCTGATAGGGACAGCTTCATGGTGGCATCATTTTTAAAGGAGAGGGGTTATCAAATAATCTCTGTAAACCCAAACTATGATATTGTATTAGGAGAAAAGTGTTATCCATCCCTGAGCAGTATCCCTTTCCCGATAGATATTGTGGATATATTCCGTAAGCCAGAGGCTATCCCTCAAATTGCAGATGAGGCTATTAAAATAGGTGCAAAGGTTGTATGGATGCAGTTAGGTATAGTAAATAATGAGGCAGCCGCAAAACTGAGAAAAAATGGTTTAAAGGTGGTCATGAATAAGTGTATGAAGATTGAATATAATTCCCTTTTCCCAGACTACCCTGATACTTCCGGTCAGTTCTGCGAGGCATGTGAAGATTGAAATTCTTTTTTTTTACAGTATTCATCTATAATTTTATCAGACTAAAAATTGCCAAGAAAACCGCACAATCCTTATATATTCAGCATTATTTAGTATTGCGTGGTTGTGTTGACAACATCGTCAATAAAAAACCATAGCCCATATAGGTGCTTTTGCCAATAGCATTCTTTGAAAAAAACATTTCAACAAATCCTCATAGTAAGTTGTTCATAGCAAAAGATACTTATGACTACCGACTTATCATTCATAACAAACGAATAAAATCAAAGTCTGAAAGACAGGTTTGAAGTATTAATAAAAGATACAAGGCTATTTGACTGCCTTGTCGGATATTTTTACACGAGCGGATTCCATGCCATGTATAAAACAGAAGACAGAAAATTATTTGAAGCGGAATATAACGATTAGGAACGAGAGATAAAAATAGATAACATATTCTATGTCCTATAAATTCCAGTCTGCAATTAAGGATAATCAGGAAAAAAGAGGAAAAGTCGGAGATTTCCTCAAAGATACAATGCAAAATGCTTCCAAACTTTCCGTTGTTTCTGCTTATTTCACCATTTATGCTTATGATTATCTAAAAGAAAAGCTCCATGGTATTGACCATCTCAACTTCCTTTTTGGTGAGCCGCGATTCATTAAAAGTCTTGACCCCGACAAAACCGATACAAAGGCATTCAAGATAGAGGACGAAAAACTTGCCTTAAAAAACAGGCTTCAGCAGAAGACAATAGCTAAAGAATGTGCTGACTGGATAAAAGAAAAGGTTGACATCAAATCCATAAAACAGGCAAACCTTCTGCATGGCAAGATGTATCACATAGAGAACAACGGCATAGAAAAGGCAATAATCGGCAGCTCTAATTTTACAGTGAGCGGATTGGGTTATGGAACAATACCTAATATTGAGTTGAACCTTGAAGTTGTTGATGACAGAGACAGAAATGACCTTAAAAACTGGTTTTATGAAATATGGGATAATGACGAACTCGTAGAAGATGTAAAGGATGATGTGCTTGCCTATCTTGCTCAACTCTATCAGGAAAACTCTCCTGAATTTATCTATTACAAAACTCTATATCATATCTTTGAGAAATTTCTCTCCGAGCAGGCAGCAGGCGGCTTTATTGACGAAAAAACACATCTCTATGACACAAAGATATGGAATACCCTTTATGACTTTCAAAAAGACGGTGTGAGAGGAGCTATTAACAAAATTCTCATACATAATGGTTGTATTATTGCCGACAGTGTAGGATTAGGAAAGACCTATGAAGCCCTTGCGATTATTAAATACTTTGAGCTGCTTAATGACCGGGTGCTTGTTTTGTGTCCTAAAAGGCTCCGTGATAACTGGACAATTTATCAGGCTCATAACAATAGTGAATTAAACCTCTTTCTGGAAGACCGATTCGGCTATACAGTTCTCTGCCATACGGATTTAAGCAGGGATAGGGGAAAATCAGGTGATATAAACCTCGAAAATATAAACTGGGGCAATTATAACCTTATTATTATAGATGAATCGCACAATTTCAGAAACAATACAAAGGGCAAGAAAGATGAGGAAGGAAATATCATAAGGACAAGCCGATATGAAAGGCTCATGAACGAAATCATAAAGAAAGGTGTTAAAACAAAGGTCCTAATGCTTACTGCAACGCCTGTCAATAATAATCTCAGGGATTTGAGAAACCAGATTTATTTTATTACTGAGGGAAAAGATTATGTCTTTAAAGAATCTTTTAATCTTTCAAGCATTGCTGAAACCCTGAAGGTTGCTCAGAATAAGTTCACCCACTGGTCAAAAAAAACAAAGAAGGAAATTAAAGACCTTCTTGAGGATTTGGGCTCGGCTTTTTTCAAACTCCTTGACGAATTAACCATTGCCCGCTCCAGAAGGCATATTCAAAAATACTACGACCTAAGGCGTGTTGGAGAATTTCCTAAGCGAGAAAAACCGAAATCTATATATCCATCTATTGATATTCAGAATGAATTTATGTCCTATGACCTGCTTAATAAGGAGATACAAAAATACAAACTTTCTCTGTTCAATCCCTATCAATATGTGAAAGATGAGCTTAAAGACCATTACGACAAAGAAAAGGTCAAAAACTTTACTCAGGAAGACAGAGAGCATTACCTTATCGGTATGATGAAGGTGAATTTCCTTAAGCGTCTTGAAAGCTCTGTTAATTCATTTGCAATTTCAATGGATAGAACAATAAAAAAGATTGAGGAGCTTGAGGATAAGATTTATGAGTTCAAGGAAAAAGGCGTCAAAGAGGGTGAAATAGATATTGATGACCTTCATACAGCAGGTGCTGACGAAGAGACAGAAGATGCATGGGAAGTAGGCAAAAAGATAAAATATTCACTAAGCCACATAGATATCGAGAAATGGCTTAAAGACCTTGCTACAGATAAAGAACAACTGAAGCGGCTTCATCAGGCTGCGAGTGCTGTAAGCCCAGAGCGGGATGCAAAACTTGCTGAAATAAAAGAACTCATCGAGGAAAAAATTGCAACCCCCACCACAAATAAAGATGGAAAGAAGAACCGTAAAGTTCTGGTATTCACAGCATTTGCAGACACAGCGCTCTATCTCTATAATGCCCTTAAAGACTGGGCTAAAAACTACCTCAAAGTCCATATTGCCCTTGTATCAGGCGGCTCTGTTGAAAACAAAACTACCTTTGGCAAGAATGACTTTACCCATATCCTGACTAACTTTTCCCCTATCTCAAAGAATCGCGATAAAATCAGAATCATGCCTCAGGATGAAGAGATTGACATCCTCATTGCAACGGACTGCATTTCAGAAGGGCAGAATCTTCAAGATTGCGACTGCGTCATCAACTATGATATTCACTGGAATCCTGTCAGGATTATCCAGAGATTTGGAAGAATAGACAGGATAGGAAGCAGGAACGAAAAGGTTTATATGTTTAATTTCTGGCCCACAAAAGACCTTGATAATTACATAACCCTCAAGGAGCGGGTTGAGGCGCGCATGGCTCTTGTTGATATAGCGGCAACTACAGACGATAATCTCTTGTCATCGGAAAACATCAAAGACCTTATTCATGAGGATTTAAAATACCGCGACCAGCAGTTAAAAAAACTCAAAGAAGAAATCCTTGAGATATTCAGGATGCTTGCCTCAGGACATGAAAAGGCATTTGAAGAACTCTGCAATATCTTCATCTTTGAAACAGCCAATGGCAGCAATATGGAGAAATATGATGGGCTTCTTGAAAGAGCAATCAGTGAGATAACAAAGACTTTCAAGAAAAGGGCAGTCGGAACATTAATATCCGGCAGAGGAGGCAAACTACCTCATCAGACACAGCAGGTCAAAGGTGCAGATGATTTTGAACTGATAACATGGCTGATTATCAAGCAGCAATAAGTTCACTTGAATTAAATTATACTTTACTTTAAGTTAGATATAAAGTAAACTTAAAGTGCCCATGATGATAAATGAACCGATTTTTGAAAGAATCGCAATAGATGAAATCAAAAAATATCTTCAAACAAATGACATAATTGTTTTACATGGAGGGCGTCAAGTCGGCAAAACATCTATCCTCTACTATCTTGAAAATCAACTGAAGTCACAAAAAAAAATCACCTATTTCATTGACCTTGAAGACTCCCGCTTTGTAAAAATACTTGATACAGGGGTTAATGAGTTTTTGAGGCTTCTTCGTGAAGATGGAATACATACGGATTCAAGAGAGAAAGTCTTTGTATTCATAGATGAAATCCAATATCTGAAAAATCCATCCTCTTTTTTAAAACTAATCGCAGACCATCAAAAGGGCATAAAACTGATTGTTTCAGGCTCATCAAGTTTTGCCATAAAGACAAAGTTTAAAGACTCCCTTGTCGGCAGGACAGTTAATTTTGAGATTTTCAATCTTTCTTTCAGGGAATTCCTGAACTTTAAAAAATATCTGTTTGAAGAAGGCAAGGTCTATACTTCCAAGAAAATAGACGAACTTAAAGAGCTGTTCAAGGAATATATTCTATTCGGCGGTTATCCCAAAATCGTTCTCACCCCTGAAACTGAACGAAAAGAAAAATATTTACAGCAAATCATAGACACTTATGTAAAAAAAGACATCAGAGACCTTGCTGACATTAAAGATATTGATAAGTTTAATAAACTGCTTGAAACCCTTGCCTCACAAAGCGGCCAGCAGTTAAATATTACAGAACTGTCCAATACTACAAGGATAGCCAAACAGACTATAGAGAAATATCTTTTCATAATGGAAAATACATATGTAATCAAACTTGTCAGGCCTTTCAGCCGCAATATCCGCTCTGAGCTTTTTAAACTGCCGAAGATATATTTTTATGACACAGGGCTTATGCAGATGCTGTGGTTAAAAAGCCTTCAGAAAGAGATTATTGGCAATGTGTATGAAACGGCAATCTTTGCCGAACTTGTAAAGAAATACACACACAATGCTGTTTCTTATTGGCGGACAAAGGATGGAAAGGAGATAGACTTTATACTTACAATAAAAAATCAGACATTGCCTGTAGAAGCGAAACTCAACTTTGGACAGTTTAATCCTTCAGCAATACAGTATTTTAATAAGCATTACGGCATAGATAATTACAGGGTAGTAGCCTTGAAAGGCAAACCTGACCACAAGTTTTATATTTACCCATGGGACATGTAAATAGGGAATAATCTCATGCCAGACCTGAAAACACAGATACAGTCGGCTCTCAATAATTTTGCCGGTGGCAGATTGCTTGAAAATGCCAAAGACCTCTTAAATGTCCTCGGCTAGGAAAGCGACCGCACTTTTCAACTATCCCCAAATAACTATGAAAGCTTTGCAGAGCAATTTGCCGTCAGTCAGAGTAATTTCAATCCTGATAAGGCAAAGACAAAAGACTGGCAATCCATAGACATCATCTTTCAGCTCACACAAGACGACATCAGAAAAACCCAATCACTTTTCCAGGCAAAGCAGGTTGACAATAAAATCATATAGTCCTATCTATTCTTTGCACTTTCACTAAAAGGCGATAAATATACCCGCGGCGACCTTGTCCGAATCACAAGGGAAATCAACAAACTCACGCCAATGCCTTCAATGCTCCTGTTTCGCTATAACGACTACCTGACAATTTCAGTCATAGACCGAAGATTACACAAAAGGGAAACCTCAAAAGATGTTTTAGAAAAAGTTACACTCATCAAAGACATAAACCTCAAAAAACCACATCGGGCTCATATTGAAATATTATTTGACCTTTCACTCCAGAATCTTATTGATAAATACAGCGTAAGCAATTTTGTCGAATTGCATGACGCATGGAGGAAGACGCTTGACACCAAAGAACTAAACGAAAAATTCTTCCGTGAACTCGCAAACTGGTATTTCTGGGCGCTCCAAAATGTAGAATTTTCTGATGATGCTGAAAAGAATAAGGATGTCCGTAATGCAATAGGTGGTATCCGTATGCTCACACGGCTAATCTTTATCTGGTTTGTAAAGGAAAAAGGACTTATTCCTGATGAGCTATTTAATCAGGCGAAACTTAAAAGCCTGCTCAACTTCACCGATAGGAATCAGAGCACCTACTACAAGGCAATCCTTCAGAATCTTTTCTTTGCCACCCTTAATACCGAGATGAACAAGGATAAACTCGGCAGCCGCAAGTTCAGGGGTAAAAACAAAGCCGACGGCAGAGACCAGCACTATATGATTCACAATGTCTTCAGATATGAAGACTATTTCACAAGCCCTCAGGACACCCTGAAAAAGTATTTCGAGAATATACCGTTCCTCAACGGCGGTCTTTTTGAATGCTTGGATAAGGAAATATTCCCCCCTTGGGAAAAGGGGGGCAAGGGGGGATTTTCTGATAAAAAGGTTATCCGCATCGACGGTTTTTCAGACAGAAAAGATAATCCGCTAAAGGTTTCTGACTATCTCTTTTTCTCCCCGGAACAGGCTATAGACCTTAATGAAGCCTACGGCACAAAGAATAAGACCTATAAGGTCAGAGGTCTTATAGACATCCTTGATAGCTATAAATTCACGGTTGATGAGAATACCTCTGTTGAAGAAGAAATCGCTCTTGACCCTGAATTGTTAGGCAAGGTTTTTGAGAATCTTTTAGCAAGTTACAACCCTGAAACAGCCACTACAGCAAGAAAATCCACAGGAAGCTATTACACACCAAGGGAGATTGTAGATTACATGGTAAGTGAATCCCTTATAGCGTATTTGTCATCTAAACTCCCCTCTCCCCTTGTGGGAGAGGGCAAGGGTGAGGGGTATAAGGAATCACGCATTCGCCACCTTCTTGCATACAATGACGAGCCTCACAAATTCACCTCTGCTGAAGTTGATATTTTGATAGACGCAATCAATAAATTAAAAGCCCTTGACCCTGCCTGTGGCTCTGGGGCATTTCCTATGGGGATGCTTCATAAATTGGTCTATACTCTTGGGAAACTTGACCCTGACAATTCAAAATGGCGTGAGCTCCAGAAGCAAAAGGCAATCAAAGAAACAGAAGAGGCATATAAGATTGGCGACAAGGAAGAACGTGAAAAACGGCTTCTGGATATTAGCGAGGTTTTTGAAAACAATGCCTCTGATTACGGAAGAAAACTCTATCTTATTGAGAATTGTATCTTCGGCGTGGACATACAAGCCATTGCTGTGCAGATTGCAAAGCTGCGGTTTTTCATTTCCCTGATTGTTGACCAGAACGTTGACCCCAAAAAGGAAAACCTCGGCGTGCGGCCCTTGCCGAACCTTGAGACAAAGTTTGTTGCTGCCAATACGCTGATTGGGATTGAGAAGCTGGCTCAGATGTTACTGCGGAATCCGGAAATAGACAAGAAAGAAAAAGAACTCAAAGAAGTCCGCGAACGGCACTTTACCGCACGCACGCCTCAGACAAAGGAGAAATACAGGAAGACAGATGACAAACTCAGGGCAGAAATATCAGATCTGCTTCAGAAAGATGGCTTTCCGAGGGAAACTACGGAGAAGTTGGCACGATGGAATCCTTACGACCAGAACTCCTCAGCTGATTTCTTTGACCTTGAGTGGATGTTTGGGATTACAGATGGATTTGATGTAGTGAGTGCTAACCCACCGTATGGAAACATAATTGAAGATAACTTAAAAAAGGTAATGAAAATTTATTATAAGTATTCTACGCTTTCAGAAATTGCAAGCCCTTTTATTGAAAAGAGCATTAACTTGCTAAAAGATAATGGAAATTTAGTTTTCATAATTACTTATGCAATTACTTTTAATAAAGACTTATCGGGAAACAGAAATTTGATTAGCAAAACTTTTGAAGAGACTTATATTTATACTTTTGACAGAGATAGATGTGGCACATTTGAAAGCATGAGCCAATCAGTATCAATTATGAAATGTTTCAGTAAATATTCTCCTAAAAAAATAGGAATATTAACAAGTAGGATGTTTAGAGAAACACCTGATATAAATCAGATTGAGGTAAGCAATGCTGATAGATTTTTGTTGCCTACCAACCATGGTTATTCGCACAAACATAGGCTTCCAAAGATTGGAGAGGATATAAACCTAAAGATTTTTGAAAAAATGGTAAGCACCAACTTTAAGGCTAATGGTGTTATTAATAAGGGAAAAGGAAAGGTTTGGATAAGAACAAGCGGGAATTATTGGTATAATGCCTTTGATAGAAAACCCTACAATAGTAGTGAGATAAAACCTTTATTAGTTAATGATAATTATTC
>JACQQJ010000105.1 GCA_016207035.1 Nitrospinota bacterium
GGCTTAAACCTCAAAGTAACTATAACAGAACTGGAGATAAGTATCAATGAGGTATCTGTGGAAATGGTGAGTGATATGGAGAATAATGAATATGAAAAATGAGATAGCAAGCCCTCATTTGTGGGTGCTGTTAAGGTTTTTAAAAAATAGGTGAAAGGATATTTTGATAACTCACTTTAATTGAATGAAAAGGAAAATATGCAAAAAGGTTCACCCTTGAGTCCTTGTCTATCATCAAACAGAACTGACTCAGGATTATCTTTGTAGAGTTGACCGGTAAAAAGTCATCTATTTATTTACAACGTCTTTTAAATGCCTCCCTGATTTAAACCTTACCACTCTGCGTGCTGTTATTTCTGCCTCTTCCCCTGTCTTTGGATTCCTCCCGATCCTGGGATTTTTATCCCGCACACTGAATGAACCAAATCGTCTCAGAATTATTGCCTCACCTTTACTCAGGGTATCTTTTACCAAATTAATAACTGATTCAACTGCCTCTTCTGCCTTTGGTTTTAACAAACCCATCTCCTCAACAATCTTATTTACAATATCTGATTTTGTCATAATGGTATCTCCCCTTCTGGTAATTTTAAAAAAATCTTATTATATTTAACACAGGTTTAAAAATAAATCAATTTTTTTCAGTTTACTCAATCATTTCTATCTTGACTTTTTTAACCTCCATCACTATACTTTCCTGTAAATATAATAACAAAGGAGATAAAAACTAAAGATAAGAAGACAATTCTAAAAATGCTGCTGGGTCTAATAAACAATAATCGTTCTTAAGAATAATAGATTAATGACTATGGATAAACAGATTCCTACAATTCTCATCGTAGATGATGATGAGAGTATGAGAGATACACTTGATGCAATCCTTAAGAAGGATTTTAATGTATTAAAGGTATCTGATGGCAGGAGTGCCATTGACACTATAAAGAAGAAGGATGTAGATATTGTTCTCCTCGATATAAGATTACCTGATATAAATGGAATGGATATTTTGCAGCAGATTAAGGAAAATAATGAAGATGTTGATGTTATTATGATTACCGCTGTTAAGGAGATAGATACCGCTGTTCATGCTATCAAAATGGGTGCCTATGATTACATAACAAAGGAGTTTGATTATGACGATGTGATTGCAAGGATTAACAGACTCATTGAATCACAGAATAAGAAGAGGGAGCTCCTCTATTTTAAATCTGAAATGGAAAGGTATATAGATGTGGGATTTATAATAGGAAATAGTAAGAAAATGCGAGATGTATATAATTTTGTCCAGAAGGCTGCCAGGGTCCCAGCCACAATATTAATTCGTGGTGAGACTGGGACAGGTAAGGAACTTCTGGCAAGGGTCATCAGACAGGAGAGCGGTCTTGTTAATGAACCTTTTGTGACGGTAAACCTCACAGCAATACCACAGGAATTGGTAGAGAGCATACTCTTCGGGCATGAAAGAGGAGCCTTTACAGGGGCTATAAAACAGCACTTTGGCAAATTTGAGCTTGCCAACGGAGGATTTATCTTTCTGGATGAAATAGGGGATCTTAAATATGACCTTCAGGCTAAGCTCCTCAGGGTTCTTCAGGAAGGAGAAATAGAGAGGGTGGGAGGGAGTAAAAAAATAAAAGTTGATGTCCGAATTATTGCAGCTACCAATGTGGATATTGAAAAGAAGATGAAGGATGGTCAATTTCGTGAAGATTTGTATTACAGGCTCAATGTAATTCCAATAGTATTGCCGCCCCTGAGAGAGAGACTGGAGGATCTACCAATGCTCATAGATTTTTTTTTAAAAAAATATAACAAGAGATTTAAAAAGAATCTGACCCGAATATCTGAAGAGGCACTTGATATGCTTATGAATTATCACTGGCCTGGCAATATAAGGGAACTGGAAAACCTGATAGAACGATTAGTGGTGATGGGTGAAGGTGAAGAGATTTTGAAGGAGGATATACCACTGGAATTTCATCTATCAATCCTTGATAGGAAAGTCCCTTCAATAAGTCAATCCAGCATATTAGATGTAGCGTTAGAGTCCTTTGAGAGAAATTATATACTGAAAACTCTGGAAAAGGTTAAATGGAAAAGGAAGGCAGCAGCAGAGGTTCTCGGTATTCCAATAAGTACTTTAAAATATAAGCTTGACAGACTTAATCTATACGATGTTATCAGGATAAAAGAGTCCGCATAAAGAGAAAGGTTTATAGCCTCCCCTCAATTTCGTATACTATTGTCAATGGTTCTATTAAAAATCATGTAAAAATCGTGCTCGCACCGACATATAACCGAGTGATTGAGGTTTATACACAATGGATACGCCCTTTTTTATCTCTCAATCTGATATTCGCCATTGCAGGCAGGCAAAATGCAAATAGAACCGTTGTACTATTAAATCTTTAGCTTTATCGTCTAATATTTTATTCCCCCCACTTCAATCCTTTCCACCAAAAGAAGATTGAGGAGGTAAGGGAGATTTTAAAGATAAAAATAGGACAGTTTTTTATCAGGAAATCTGTTTTCATTTAATCTTCTCATTTATAAAAACAAAGTTTTTTCAAAAATTCCTCTTTTTTTCTTACCAGATTCCTCAAATTTAACATCTTGAAAATAAACAAGTTATTTTTTGCAAACAGAAAAGGTTAAAAAGTTAAACTTTAAGGACAGGTATTTAGCCGTTTCATATATTAGATTGAAATATAAGAGACTATATTTTCAACCCTCCATATATGAAGGCTAATTATTTAACCTTCTTTTAGATTACAAATTCTTTTATAAAAAAATACTGGCATTTCTATTGCTTTTACAAGAGGGCATGAAAACATCAAAATTTAATATCTTTATTCCAAAGGATAAAGGTAGTGACTACCTTATATTTAATACCTTCTCTAAATGCCATGTTGTTGTGGATGCGGAAGCTAAATTATTATTAGAGAGATTAAAAGAGGGGATTGAATTGAATGGGGAAGAGATGGCTGTCATAAGGCAGTTAAAAGAAATTGGTGTTGTAGTAGAAGATGAGGTTGATGAGGATCTGGAGCTTGATTATCATTTTCAGAAAAATAAATTTGATACCTCTATATTAAGCGTTAATATCCTTACTACATATGGGTGCAATCTTAAATGTGAATATTGCTCTCAGGAGGGGATAAAATCATCAAAAAAAATGGATATGGAGACATGTCTGAGGATTTCATCATGGCTCTGTGAAAGGATGGAAAAGGTGAGGCCTCAAGTTCTGAGGGTCGTGTTCTACGGCGGAGAGCCCCTGTTAAATAAAAAGGCTGTAAAATTTTTAAGTCAATTGCTCTTTCTTGCAAGCACTCAGAGAAATGTAATTATGGAGTCAAGTATCATTTCAAATGGTGTCCTCCTGAATGCCGAACTGGTAGATGAGCTCAAGGCATGGGGTTTAAAGGGGGTAAGGGTAACTCTGGATGGTGATAGATTATCCCATAACTCAAAGAGGCATTATAAAAATGGGAGAGGCACCTTTGATCTGATATTAAAAAATCTTGAAAGAATAAAGGGGAAGGTCCCTATCCATCTGAACGGAAACTTTGATGAAGTAACAAAAAAGAGGTTCCCTGAGCTTTTAGATATTTTAGCAGATCGGGGTTTCATCGGATATATAAAAACGATAAATTTTAAACCAATTTTAAAAAATATAGAATCTGCTATGACAGGGAGTAACAACTGCAGTGATGTGTGCACCTTCTCAGATGTTTCTCATGTGGAGGATATACTCTCCCTTATAAGAGAGACAGAGAAAAAGGGTTTTAAAAGTGGTATGGGGATAGCCCTTGGACCCTGCGAGGTGTCAAGGGAATACTCATATACAATAGACCCGGAGGGTCTGATTTTCAAATGTGCCGGATTTGTCGGGAGGAGGGAATTTTCTATTGGCGATTTATCGAAAGGGGATTTTAATTACAGACATATACAGTTTATGACCAAAGACCCATGGAGAGAAGAGTGCAGGGGTTGTATCTATATCCCTTTGTGCTGGGGTGGCTGTCGAACATGTGCTTATGTCAAATACGGTACTATCCAGAAGGTAGCATGCGATAAAGGGTATTTCAGTAAGGTATCAAAGAAATTAATCAAAGAGGCAGCATAGTTTATTAGTGAAGAGTTAAGAGCAATGAGTTTAATGAATACTCAAAACTCATCACTCAATACTCTAAACTTCACAAGAAAGGAGGTGAAGGAAATGAAGGTAAAGGCAATTAAGAAGGCAGGGAAGAAGGATGTAAGGACTTTGTGGTGTTTGTTCCTTGTTGGCTATTAATAATTTTGGGTTGGTACCAATCCTTTTGTTTGCATTCTATTAAATCATATATTATAAAAGAGGGCATGAAGTCCCTTAAAAGGAGTCTCTTCTTATTTTTTGTCCTCCTTATATCCTGCCAGACAGATAAACTTCCAGAGAAAAAATCCTATGGTGATACTATAATTGCAGGTTCTCTTCAAGAATTTTCATCAATAAATCCTGTATTATCAGTTAGTTCTGTATCCTCAGAATTAGAATCGGTTATCTTTGATGGTTTAATAAAGATAGATGAATGGGGAGAGCCACAGCCAAATCTGGCATCTTCATGGGAGAGATCTAATGATGGTTTAACATGGACATTCTATCTTAAGAAAGGAGTTAGGTTTCATGATGGTGTAGAATTGACGGCCAAAGATGTTGTATTCACTTATGAGGCAGCAAAAAACCCAATAAACAAAGGCAGATATTTAAATTTTTTTAAA
>JACQQJ010000098.1 GCA_016207035.1 Nitrospinota bacterium
ATATAAAAAGGGAAACGGGAGATGAAAGTAAAAATGAGAAAAAATTGTTTTATTTTTTGCATATTCTCCGCTTCTCTATTTCTCCTAAATTTTTATTATAATTTATGAAAGAGAGATTTGCGATTATTGGTGGTAGTGGGGCATACGATCTATTAAAGAAAGAGGGTTTTGGTGTTGATCTTGAATGTCGTAAGGTAATTACACCCTTTGGAGAGAGTGCCCCTATCCATAGATTTAAATTCCCTGTTTTGATAGAGGGGAGGGAAATAAACTTAAGTTTTTTATTCATGTCAAGACATGGTGAAAACGGATACGAAATCTCTGCCCCTTTTGTCAATTACAGGGCAAATATTTGGGCATTAAAGGAGTATGGAGCAGAAAGAATAATATCATGGTCAGGACCTGGTATTATAAATAACAGATATTCTGTCGGAGACTTTGTCCTCCCCGATGATATAATTGATGAGACAAAAGGGAGGGACTATACATTTTTCAATGGAACCGGAATAGGGTTCATCAGACAATCACATCCATTTTGCCCTGAAATAAGAGAGGGGTTATCTGATGCCTTAAAGGAGGGCGGCGAGAAATATCATAGTAAAGCAGTTTATGTCTGTACCCAGGGACCGAGACTTGAGACTGCTGCAGAGATAAGGAAGTTTAGGACATTTGGGGGGGATATTGTAGGTATGACACTTGTGCCTGAGCTTTTTTTATCAAGGGAGCTGGAGGTCTGTTATGCATCTCTTTGCTACCTGACAAATTATGCCGAAGGGGTGAAGGATAGGGACTATACGGCAGACGAACTATTTGAGGGGATGCAAAATAATGATGAAAAGGAAAGGGTTGATACAATGGTATTAAGGTTCTCGGAGATCATTCGAAGGACCTTAAAAAAATTATCATTGATGGAAAGAAATTGTATGTGTAAAAATGCCATGGGGAGGTATAAGAAGAGAGGGGATATTGGAGAGGATTGGCATATGTGGATTGGGAGGTAAAATGGAGATTGTAACTGTAGCAGAAGAGGTTATGAATAAGGCTATTAAAAAAAGACCTGATGTCGTGGAGGTATACACAGTAGAAGAATCTTCCGCCGTTATTGAAATAAAGGAGCAGGAGGTGGATACATTTCAATCAGCATCAAGTCGGGGATTGGCTTTAAGGGTTTTATTGGGAAATAGATTGGGGTTTTCATACACATCTGATGTATCGCATGATGCAATAACCACACTTATAAAAGAGGCATTTGAAAATGCGTTGCATAATGAAGAGGATATGTTTATTTCATTTGCAAAAAAGAATGGGGGTACCACCATTGCTCATCTTTATGATGATAAACTTAAAAAAGTAGGGGAGAAGGAAAAGATAGAGAGGGGAATGAAATTAGAGAGGGCTGCCATTCAATATGACAGGAGAATAAAGAAGGTAAGACATGCCTCGTATGAAGACTCAGAATACAGCAGGGTTCTTATAAATTCAAACGGAGTAAAATCAATCTATAGAGATACTGTTTGTTCTACAAGCATAATGCTTGTAGCAGAAGACGGAAAGAATTCAGAAACAGGATGGGAGTTTGATTATAACAGGTTTTACGACGGTGTAAAGATAGATGAGGTAGGTATTGAGGCAGCAAAAAAGGCGATAGGGATGCTGGGGGCAAAAAGGATAAATACATGTCATGTTCCTGTTATCCTTGATCCAAAGGTATCCAGTGATTTTATCGGTATACTATCTTCATCTCTCTCTGCTGATTCTGTCCAGAAGGGTAAATCCATGCTTGCAGATAAACTAAACTCTATCATTGCCTCAAGGATAGTAAACCTTGTTGATGATGGAACCCTTGAGGGTGGTATAGGCTCAGCCCCTCTAGATGGGGAGGGGACCCCGACAATGAAGACCCATTTAATTGAACGGGGTTATCTCAAAGGCCTCCTTCACAATATCTATACGGCGAACAAAGGGAAAACCGTATCTACGGGTAATGGGATACGGGGTGGATTCAAGGGGCTTCCCGGTGTCGGTATTACAAATCTTTATATAGAAAAAGGGGATATTTCAAGAGAAGATTTAATGAGGGGTATCAATAAGGGGGTCTATATTACAGAGGCTATGGGTGTCCATACTGCAAACCCTATTTCGGGTGACTTTTCCATTGGTATTGCCGGACACTGGATTGAGAATGGTGAGATTTCTTTCCCTGTCAGGGGGGTGGTTATAGCAGGGAATATATTAGACCTTTTCAAAAATGTAGAGGCTATAGCAAGTGACCTTAGATTTTTTGGGAGGATTGGCTCCCCATCCGTAAAGATTTCTGAGGTAGTGATAAGTGGAAATTAAAACTCCCGTATAAACCTTGCCGCATAACTGCGAACATTTTTACCATTCAGGACATGAAATCTTCTTATCCTGTCAATACTCTGGAGAGAGAATCTCTTTAAGGGGATATAGACAAGATTCTTTTTATATTGCCGTGATAGCTGTCTCCATTTCAATAAAGGTGGTTTAGGCGCGACTAATGCTACATGTCTTTCCGCTGAATAAAAGAGTGCAGCTGCAATAAGCCTCTCATCAGGGGATGATGCATTTTTAAACCTTGGATCCTGCCAGATATCAGGTATATATCGTGGAGGGAAGAGCATAAAACATCCACCATATATGGATTGGGCAATCCCTGGTCCAGTCATATCTTCAAGATATGGTGTTGCATAGAAACAGAGTGTAGATTCTTCGTTGTGCTCTGCATACCAAGTCTGCCTCCAGCTATACCTTATCGGGTCAGGGTTCATTTCAAAAATAAATACCACAGCATCCACACTTCCCCTCGACGGCGGGATTTCTTTTACATATATATTCCCAGAATACCAGTGTCTCAATGTATCCCGTATATCAATCCCGTCCTTTATGGATGTTGTAAATTTCTCTGTCCTTACCAGGTCTTCTCCCAGAAGTGCCTTTGCCTGCTCCCTTACATGATTATTAAAGCTCTCGATTTTTTTATCTTCAGGGGGCCACGAACACTGTCCATAGGGGTCCCACATGAATTTCCATATCTTTTTTTTGTATATTTCTGGCCTTGGTTTTAATGAGAGGTGTTTCCATGTAATTTCTGTCCCCGCAAGCCTGTTTTTCATGAAAGTCACCCCCCTGTCAGGGAATTCTGCCTTATCAATCCCCATCATTAAAGTTTTGAGGTTGTCTTTTGTAGTTTGATATGGATAAGACTTTGCAGTCTCTAAAAGGGTAATTGCAAAACTATCACCCCCAATCTGTTTTGCGGCAATACATAATGTATATAAATCAGGGGTCATTTTACTCCCGAGGAGGGAGAGATTTCTTACATATTTCATAAAGACCTGCATAACACTTGGTGTAATCCAGTTATAGTTTAGCTCATACTGTTTTATAAATCTATTTCTTGATTCAATGAGCAGCTCTTTTATTCCATCTATTGATACGTTGCTGTCTGACAGGAGTTCCTCTCTCTTTCTTTCATACAGATATGTAATATAAGGGAGTTCACCAAGGACAAAGAACAGGGTTTTTTCATCAACATGATAAAGTTCTGGTGTTTGATAGATATTTTCAGGTTCACAGTATGGCAGCCTTCTGTTGTATGCATCTCTTACCCACGGCCAATCAAGGATTGAGCAGATAAAGAGTATTCGTTTATATTGAAACTCAAGCTGATGGAGCTGGTATGCCATCCATCGAACCCTTTTTTCCTGCTGACTCCCCATCTGCGGGGCAGGAATTGCTGGTAAGAGGGCCAAAGAAAATTTCTCTAAAGGGACTTTCTTTAATGCATAGGGATCAGGAAAATGTCCCATCTGAGTTTCATAGTTTGATACTTCTCTATCAATGTAAATCCTCTGTACACCCTCTTCCATACCAATTCTTATAGCTGCAATGAGTCCCTGACACGGGTCTATGGGGACGAAATTAAATACATCTATATCTCCTTCTGCCTCTTCTTCAATGGCAGAGACGGTTATAGAAGGGAGGAGTTGTATTCCTTCTTCAACTGATTTTTGAAAAGATGGCGGGATAGCTATCGCAAGACAGTCGAAGGAGGAGTTTAAAATCCTCTGTTTTACAATCCCAGTAAAATCCCCGCTCCCATGAATTATGGGAAGTATATCTATCTTATTCGTAAGAGACAGAAACATGTATGAATGAAATGCTATAGGGAAACCTCAAAATTTATAGAGAATAAAAAGAATCCGTACATCAGAAGTTAGTGACTTACCAATCAATTTCTCTGCAAAATGGCAAGAAAATTAACCACAAAGGCACTGAGACACAGAGATTTTTTTGACAGAATGAACAGGATAAAAGAATGG
>JACQQJ010000099.1 GCA_016207035.1 Nitrospinota bacterium
CTTCTGGCATATTTACCTCCGAAAAAACTGTGATGCGTCTGTATTAGTTACCCTGTTTATGCCGATAATTTTAAAAAATATGGTGGCTTCCAGATATACTCTTTTTCCTCCTCTGTCCAGTAAGTCCCGAGAATTTTCTTTGTCGCCTGTAGATTTGCCCGTCTTATTCCGAGAAGTCCGGTAGTGATTACCATAGAACCATCAGATGCGAGTTCTATCCTTGCCCTGTATAATGGCTCTGGGGATGGTCCTGCTACTACCTCGCCATCCGGGTTAAAGTTACTCCCATGACATGGGCATTTAAATCGGACCTCTCCAGGAAACCAATTAGGTGTGCAGCCAAGATGGGGACAGAGGGCTACCATAACATAAATACCCTCCTTATTTCTCACTATCCATACCCTCTGGCTCTTTTTCCATCTCTCATCTACTACCACTTCCTCATTACCACTGGGTGCAGCATATTCCTCTGGTTTTCCCGCATTGAAGGTGCTCGATGGCTCATAAAGGATCTTAGGATAAAAGAATCGGGCTGCTGCAACTCCTGAACTGGCGAGAAAGGCACCAAGACCTGTCCACCCGGTAATATGAAAAAAACTTCTCCGAGAAATTCGTGCCTCAAACTCGTTATCTCTATCTTTTTCCTTTTCCTTTTCCATTCCTTCCCCCTTTTAATATCAAGGAGTTTGAATCATGAATCGTTAATCTGTTAACCCGTAAATTTTAAAAATAGGAAGGTAATTTTACCATAGCGTATAATTATGTCAATATTTTTTATACAGTTTTTAAATATTCATCTATGGATTTAGCCGCCTTTCTTCCTGCACCCATTGCAAGTATAACTGTTGCCCCCCCGGTAACAATGTCACCACCAGCAAAAACACCCTTTTTACTTGTCCTGCAGGTCTTTTCGTCATCTACTATGATATATCCCCATTTACTGAGCTCAAGCCCTGGTGTTGTTTGTGCAACTAAGGGGTTTGCATTTGTCCCTATTGCTACGATTATTGCATCAAGATTCATAATAAATTCAGAACCCTTAATGGGGACTGGCCTCCTCCTCCCTGTCGCATCCGGCTCGCCAAGTTCCATCTTTACACACTCAAGCCCTGTCACCCACCCCTTCTCATTTCCTATCACACGAACCGGGGCAGTTAAAAGTATAAATTTAACCCCCTCATGCTCAGCATGATGTATCTCCTCTTTCCTCGCAGGCATTTCATCCCTTGATCTCCTGTAAATGATATAGGCATTATCAGCCCCAAGCCTGAGTGCTGTTCGCACAGAATCCATAGCAGTATTACCGCCGCCTATTACAGCCACATTTTTAAATCTCTTTATAGGGGTATCATATTCAGGAAATTGATAGGCCTTCATGAGATTTGATCGGGTAAGAAATTCATTGGAAGAATAAACACCATTCAGATTTTCTCCTGGTATATTCATAAACTGCGGAAGTCCTGCCCCATTTGCAAGGAAGACTGCATGGTAACCATCCCTCTGCATTAATTCATCAACTGTCCTGATCTTCCCAATGATATGGTTTAACCTGATTTCGACCCCCAGTTTTTCAAGGTAATCCAGTTCCCTCTTGACAATCAATTTCGGCAGACGAAACTCAGGTATACCATACACAAGTACACCGCCTGCCTTATGAAGTGCCTCAAAGATAGTCACATCATATCCCATTTTAATAAGGTCACCAGCGCATGACAGACCTGCAGGCCCAGAACCTACAATTGCAACTTTTTTTCCTGTCTTCGGCAACATTTCCGGCATTTCAAATGTCCCATGTTCTGCCTCATAATCAGCTACATATCTCTCAAGTCTTCCAATTGCAACAGGTTCACCCTTTTTACCTACAACACATACTGCCTCGCACTGATCCTCCTGGGGACAAACCCTTCCACAGATTGCTGGAAAGAGATTAGACTTTTTTATCACCTTCGCCGCCCCCAATATGTCCCCCTCTTTAATCTTCTTTATAAATTCCCGGATGTTTATGGTAACAGGACAGCCATCAATACAGAGAGGATTTTTACACTGAATACACCTTAATGCCTCAGTACTGGATAAATCTTCTGTAAATCCGTAAGTAACCTCTTGAAAGTTTCTTGCCCTTTTATGGGGATCCTGTTCCGGCATCTGCTGCCTTGGAATCTTCGGTTTTTTTTCTTTCATTTCCTTTTTTTCTTCTATCATTATAGTAACCCCCTCATTTACAGACAGGGATGTCTGTATTACATATTATTTTACACCACAGGTATTTTTCTGACAAATCTCACGTGCTATTTTTTCCTCTTCAACATACTGTCTTAAGCGTGCCATCATCTCATCAAAATCAACCTGATGTCCATCAAATTCTGGCCCATCAACACATACAAATTTTGTCTTACCCCCGACTGTCACACGGCATGCCCCGCACATACCTGTGCCATCAACCATTATTGTATTGAGACTGGCATAGGTAAAAATTTTATACGGCTCAGTAACCTTGCAGACCATCTTCATCATTATTGGCGGTCCGATAGCTACCACTAGGTCAATTTTCATACCAGACTTTATCATTTCCTTTAACTCATCGGTAACAAATCCATGCCTGCCATATGTGCCATCATCTGTCGTTATCCTCACTTCATCGCTGGTTTTCCTCATAAGGTCTTCGTATATCAAAATACCCCTTGTCCTTGCACCAAGAATAGATATTACCCTGTTCCCCGATGCCTTTAATGCACGGGCTATGGGATGAACTGGTGCAACACCTATGCCTCCCCCAACACATACTACGGTTCCATATTTTTCAATGTGAGTAGGTCTTCCAAGGGGGCCTGTAAGGTCATTTATCTTGTCTCCCTCATTTAATCTACCAAGTGCCATGGTTGTAGCACCTACCTCCTGAAAAAGTATATTGATAGTCCCATCTTCAATATTACTATCTGATATGGTTAACGGAATCCTCTCCCCATTATCTGACACCCGTAATATTACAAACTGCCCAGCCCTATGTTTTTCAGCAATCCACGGTGACTTCACCACAAACTCCTTTATAGCAGGCGGGTCTGGCCACCAGACCTTTTTTTCTCTTATTTCATTCATAAACAAAAACCCTCCATAATGCAGTGAATTAGGGAATAGTAAATTAGTGATTTAAGAATTTTACTAACTCACTAATCCCTGATTTTATGTATCGCCATTCCATGAACATCTGCAGCCCCTTCCATTACCCCTTCAGAGAAAACAGGATGGGCGTGTATAGTTTCCTCCAGTTCCCTTGATTTCATCCCCATCTTTATCGCAACAGTAGCCTCATGAACTATCTCAGAGGCATGCGCCCCAATAATATGAACACCGAGGATTTTATCTGTATCATATTCACTTACAACCTTTACCATCCCGGAAAGCTCATGAGAGGCATGTGCCCTTCCCAGAGATCTCAATTGAAAAGAGCCTGTTTTTACTTTAATACCCTTATCAACTGCATCCCTTTCCCTTAAACCAACACACCCTATTTCAGGCTCTGTAAATATAGTTAATGGTATTACAGAATAATCCATCTTTCTTTCAATACCTGATGCATTCTCCACTGCGGCGATACCCTCTTTTGATGCAACATAGGCAAGCATTACCCTCCCTACTACATCACCAGCTGCATATATACCTGAAATTGATGATTCCATCTTATCGTTTACCAAAATCTCACCTCTTCTCCCTGTTTTTATTCCTATATCTTCAATCCCTAATTCGGATGTATTGAATCTCCTTCCTGCAGCCATAAGGAGCCTTTCTGACTCGATTTCAAAACCATCTGATAAGACTACCTTGACCTGCCTCTCTCCCCTTGAAATTCCTTTTACTTCTTTCTCTAAATATATGTTAATCCCCCTCTTTTTAAATTCCCTCTCAAGGACATTTGAAATATCTTCATCTGCAAAAGGGATTAAATGGGACATCAGCTCTATGATAGAAACCTTTACACCAAAACTGTTAAAGATATGGGCAAATTCACATCCTACAGAACCACCACCTATTATTGTCATGGAGACTGGCAAACTGTCAATCTCGAGAATTGAATCACTGTCAAATATATATTCATTATCAGTATGGGTATTTAAAATAACTGCAGGATATGAACCTGTTGCGATAATTATTCTGTCACTACTTAATAACTCATTATAACCATTTCTTTGATGGTTTTCTATGACAAATGGTTCTTTAAACCGTGCCTTTCCATATTTAAGGGTAATACCATGCTTTTTAAAAAGTGACTTAATGCCATTTACACCTGTCTCTACAACCCTCTTTTCCCTCTCCTTTATAGAATTAAAATTTGCAATAGCATCTTTTACCGATATTCCAAACTCAGATGCCCTCTTTATAGTAGCAAAGAGATTCGCAGATGCTATTATTGCCTTGGTGGGTATACAACCCGTATTCAAACATGTCCCGCCAACTTCATTCCTTTCAATAACACAGACCTTTTTTTTTAGCTGTGCAGCCCTTATTGCTGCAACATATCCAGCAGGTCCTGCCCCTAAAATAATTATATCAAACTGTTCCAAAATGCCTCAAATACAATGACCTGAATACAAAAAAACGAATATACAATTACTTAAAAACTAAGAGTAAAAAGAAATTAAAAAAGGGGAACTTCTTTTAACTATAAATCTTTTAATTTTACCTTAATGTATGCAATTCTCTGTTCTTTATACTTTTATAGGATTTATATCTAAATCTTTATCCCAAAAATGGGTTAAGCCACGAATTTTCACGAATTTACTCGAATTATCAATAAATTATGAAGGGAATA
>JACQQJ010000102.1 GCA_016207035.1 Nitrospinota bacterium
AACACAAATAAATCAAATAATTATCAGAAATTCCTTTTCACTTAAAAAGTGAAATGTATTCCCTTCATAATTTATTGATAATTCGAGTAAATTCGTTAAAATTCGTGGCTTAACGCATTTTTTGGGATTATATATCCCCTCTTTGTTATTTATACCATACCACCAATTAACAATTACGGGTTAGATCAAAATAACTCTCATCTTTTCTGATGATTAATTTATTCTATACCTTATCTTAACAAAAAACTCCCTTATTCTTTCAAGAGAGTCTGTCTTGATACAATCGGGAAGTGAGGAAAGGAATTTATCCCCATAAAATCTTGTCTTCACCCTTGGGTCAAGTATTGCCACCACCCCCTTATCATTTTGTGTCCTTATCAATCTCCCAAATCCCTGCTTAAAGAGAATAACCGCATTCGGTATTTGATAATGAATAAAGGGATCTTTACCATTTTCTTTTAATCTCTCAATCCTTGCCTCTGTTACAGGGTCATCCGGTACCTGAAAAGGGAGTTTCACTATTATTACACACTGCAGTGCATCCCCTGGAATATCCACCCCCTGCCAGAAGGTGTGTGTGCCGAGAAGGACCGCATTATCCTTATTTTTAAATTCCTCGACTAATTTATAGCTATCCATCTCCCCCTGTCTTAAAAACAACATCCCCCCTTGCACCCCTTTTATAACATCCCCCTCTTTTCCCCCTTTGAAAAAGGGGGATGAAGGGAGATTACCTGTCAGGGCATTATATGATTTATTTAACATACTGTAACTAGTGAATAATATTAAGGTTCTGCCATGGGTAATACTCAAAATTGAATTTATGGAACTGATAACATCCCTTTCAAATTCCTCTATATCCCTCGGGTCAGAGATGCCCTTTGGTATATAAATCATGGAGTTCTCTCTGTAGTCAAATGGTGAGCTAAGGGCTAATTCTTCTCCACCCTCTATTCCCAACCTCTCCTTTATAAAACTGAAGTCTCCATGAATAGAAAGGGTGGCAGAAGTTAGTATCACCGGTTTAATATGTTCAAATATCTGGTTTCTTAATATGAACGATATATCAATCGGTGTGGCAGCTATTCTGCATCTCCTTCCCTCAACTTCATACCAGTATACATAGTCTGCCAATCTCTGGCATATTATACTTTCCATGTCAGATGAAAGGCTGGTGCATCTGTCAATCAATGCCAATATCTCCTTTTCATCCTCATAATTCTCTGCCATTGCCATTATTGACTCAAACCTCTCCCTCAAGGTCAATAATGGCTCTTGTAATGGATTGGGGATGAAATTTTCTCCCCTTATCCTCCTTGCAGTTTGAGAGACATATCTATTTATTGAACCTTTTATATCGTTAGACTGTTGAACCGATAATCTCTCCGACAGAATCCCAAAAAACTCCTCCCCTGCCCTCCTTGCCTTTTTTACCAGCGAATCTATCTCAGAAAAAGTATGTGGGGTTATCCACTCCAATCTTGACAGCAGTCCCTTTCCTGTGGATTGATTTATAATCGCATCGAACAGGCCCTTTACCCTGTAATTTGATACCGCCATTCCAAGATAGTCTGATGCCACATCTTCTATTTGGTGTGCCTCATCAAAGACTACACTATGAAATTTTGGAAGAATATTCCACCCTGATGCAATATGGGCAAAGAAGAGGTGATGATTTGTTATGAGGATACTGGCACTCCTTTCAATGGCCTTTGCCCTTTGATAGAAACACTGGTCATAGTAACGGCATCTCTTTCCAAAACATAAATCCCCTTCCCTGCATACCTTCTGCCACAGCTTTGGCATAGGTACAAAATCCATATCCGATTTCAATCCTGTTTTAGTGCTTTTCCCCCATGTAAGCAATCCCTTCAAAATCTCCGCCTCATCCAGATCAAAAAGCCCATGGGTACTTACCTGATTCAACCTTTTCAGACAGAGATAGTTTTCACCGCCAAGACAAAGTGCAAAATTAAAATCTATACCGAGGGCATTTTTCAGGAATGGAAGGTCTTTATCTACCAATTGATGCTGTAATGCCTTGGTATATGTTGAAATTACTACCTTTTTATTCTCATTATTCTTATAGAGAGAGAGGATAAGAGGAATAAGATAGGCAATACTCTTTCCCACGCCAGTCGCAGCTTCTACGATGAGATGTGTATTCCCTTCTATTGCCCTGTTGATAGCCTCAGCCATCAAGACCTGCTGATGGCGGTATTCATAGTTTTTAAGCCTCGATGACAGGATGCCCTTGTTCATAAAAATGTCTGCTATATCCATAGCCCTATTTTCTCACACATTTATCTTGACATGAATGTGAATTTAATTTAATATTAAAGAAACTATAAAAACTAAATTAGTTTCCTCAGTTATTTTTACCTCCTCCCTATAGGAGAGGACGGAATTAGGGTAAGTGGTCATACTCAGTGAAAAACAGGATAATAGAAGCTGCTGAAAAGATGTTCTATCAATATGGTTATAGAAAGGTCACCATGGATGATATTGCCTCTGACCTCGGCATAAGTAAGAAGACCCTCTATCAGTATTTTAAAAGTAAGGATGCCATAGCCTCGGCTGTTGTAAAAAGACTGCATCATGATATTGAACGATTACAGAAAAAGGCAAGAAAAGAGATCTCTGACCCCATTGAGCGGTTTGAAGAGGTAATCGCAGAAATCAGCAGTCGTATTACGAGAATTGGAAGTGCCTTTATGTCTGATATTAAAAAAGATATCCCGGAGTTGTGGAAACGGTGTGAGGAATTCAGAGAAAAGGATATTAACGAATATATAGAGGGTATATTGAAAGAGGGGATTAAGAAGGAAAGGATAAAGGAAGAGATAAATACTAAGATTGCACTATTGGCATATCTTGGGGCAATTCGCACAGTATTCCAGCCAGAAATATTTGCAGAAAATACCTTTTCCATTGAGGAGGCCTTTGAAAATATCATAAAAATCTTTTTAAAAGGGATAGAGAGATGAGAATATTTACCCTTATTTTTATGTTACTATTTGTGAACCTCTTGTATCCATTGGAATCGGGAGGAGGAAAACAAGGTATGATGCCAATTGAGGAAATAGCCAGGAAAAAGCTCCACCATGGAAAAGACGGTAGATTTCTTAACCCGTGGTGCCCCAATTGCAGAAAGAGCTATATTGACCTGCTCAGATGGATGGTATTTTCAAGGAATGTTTATAAAGAGGAAAAGAGGAAGGAGACAAAATTTAATATCACGACACCTGATATTTCCAGGCTCAATAAAATGTCCAGAGATTATGCACTATGGCTGGGACATTCAACTGTTTTCATGAGAATTGGCAGTAAAACTATAATAACTGACCCCATATTCTGGGATATAAATTTTTTCTTAAAAAGAAAGACACACCTTCCCATAGACCCAAAAGATTTGCCAAAGATAGACTATGTCTTAATCTCCCATGGCCATTATGACCATCTTGACACGAAAAGTATAAAATTTTTAAAGGAACATTTTAACCCTTCTTTTATATCAGGACCAGGCTATAAGGATTACTTTACAAGTATCGGCATTTCAAAACAGATTATCCTTGATTGGTGGGAGGGCTATGATATTGAAAATATAAGAATTACATCGCTCCCTGTCCAGCACTGGTCAAAGAGGGGGTTATTTGATACTGATAAGATGCTCTGGTGCAGCTTTTTAATTGAGCATAATAACAAAAAATACTACTGGATAGCAGATTCCGGCTATTACGAGGGGTATAAAGAGATCGGTAACAAGTTTGGGCCAATTGATGTCCTCTTTGCCCCTGTTGGATCCTATGAACCGCGGTGGTTTATGAAGACATACCATGTCAATCCGGAAGAGGCGATTCAGGTTGCAAAGGATGTAAGGGCAAAAAACTTCATACCGACCCACTGGGGGACATTTGATTTAACTGATGAGCCACTGTGGCTTCCAATCAAACATCTCAAGGAAATCTATCGGGATGAATCAAATCCAAGGATTACGATAATAGAACATGGTGGGCATTTTATCCTTGAATGAATGGGGTTTTGGTATTTTAAAATGAAAGGGGGTGACAAAAATGAAGAGGTCTATAATCTTATTCATAAGTCTGGTTTTGTTTTCAACAATAGCAGTAGGGATTGGATGTGCCAGATGGAGGCATAGGCACTATGATGCAGACTGGATTACCTATGAGATTGATAAAAAGGTTAATAAACTTGGCCTTAATCTTACCGATGAACAAAAGTCAAAGCTGGATGGTATAAAAGGCAAAATTGTTGAGTTTACGAAATCACGAAGAGAGGCAAGAAAAGAGATGTTGAGTATGTTCCGAGAAGAGTCTGCGAAGGATGTTCCTTCCTTTGATGCCCTTATTGAGAGGTTTAAAAATAACAGCGATAAAAGAAATCAGGATTTGAATGGAATTGCTGATATACTGAGCGAATTCTATCAGGGACTTGATGATGCTCAGAAGAAGAAGGTTGTTGCGGCTATTAAGGAGAAGGTGGATAGATGTGAAGGATGGGATAAAAAATAGAGAAAATTGTAACCTCCTTGCCTACTGCCTGCACATTCTCATAAATTAAATATGCTGGTTCAGGCTTAGAACCCTGAACCAGCATATAAAAAAGGTAAAAATCACTCCACCATTATTCCTGTTATTTTATAATACTAATCCTTCATT
>JACQQJ010000112.1 GCA_016207035.1 Nitrospinota bacterium
CTGTCAGAGTTACTTATTGACTGTTTATTACGATTGATAAAAGACTCTACCTCTCTTACAGACATGCCTCTTTTTATAATTCTATCTTTTAGGTGGATCTGTTCTTTTACTGATGGCAATGAAAGTATAGCCCTTGCATGTCCCATGGTCAATTCCTCATTTGAAATACTATCTTGAATTTCTTGAGGAAGTTTTAATAGCCTAAGGTAGTTTGCAACAGATGACCTGTCCTTTCCTACCTTTTTTGAAATCTCCTCCTGGGTAAGTTGAAATTCATTTGCAAGCCTCTGATATGCCCTTGCCTCTTCCAATGGATTGAGATTTTCTCTCTGGATATTTTCAATAAGTGCCAATTCCAATGATTCTTCACCTGTGACCACCCTTACAAGTGCAGGAATCTTATCCATTCCAGCCTTCTGTGCAGCCCTCCATCTCCTCTCCCCTGCAATCAATTCATAACCATCATCTATTCTTTGCACAATTATAGGCTGGACAATCCCCTTTTCTTTTATTGAATCAACTAATTCAGCAAGCCTATTATCATTAAACATCTTCCTCGGCTGGTATCTATTTGGGCGAACATCCTCAATTGGTATCTCAAGGATTTCCCCTCTACTCTTATCGACATCAGGGATGAGAGCCTTTAATCCCTTACCCAGTGCCCTTCTTTGCATTTGTGATTATCTCCTTTGCCAAATCAATATAAGCATCAGCCCCTTTTGATTTACAGTCGTAAAATATTATCGGTTTACCATAGCTTGGCGCCTCGCCTAACCTGACATTTCTTGGAATCACGGTATTCAAAACTTTACCATTAAAATGCATCTTTACCTCCTGAATAACCTGATAAGAAAGGACTGTCCTGCTATCGAACATTGTAAAAAGTATTCCTTCAATAGCCAGCTCTGGATTCAACGATTCTTTTACAAGATTAATTGTATTGAGAAGCTGACTTAACCCCTCAAGGGCATAATACTCGCACTGCAGCGGAATTAACACCGAATCTGCCGCTGTTAATGCGTTTAGTGTCAGTAATCCTAAAGATGGGGGGCAGTCAATGGTTATAAATTCGTATCTATCTCTTATCTTACTTAAAATCTCCCTTAGCCTTAACTCCCTTGTATCAATATTTACTAACTCTATTTCTGCACCGATCAGGTCAATATTTGATGGAATAACATCTAAATTATTTATACTGCTCCTTATTAACACATCAGTTATAGATTTATCGCCAATAAGGGCATTGTATATATTTTCATACTGCCTGCTTATACCCAGTCCTGTAGTAGCGTTCCCCTGAGGGTCTATATCAATAAGCAGAACCCTTTTCTCTGCTACGGCAAGGCATGCTGATAGATTTATTGCTGTTGTAGTCTTACCAACCCCTCCCTTCTGATTGGCAATACAAATGACCTTTCCCATAGGATTCAGTCTCATCTAAAATCGACAACTATTTGGAATATACCATATCAAAAACAAAAAAAAAAGTAAAAATGTTTCACGTGAAACATTCATGAGCCTTTAGCTTACAAAGGGGGATGAAAAACAGTAAATTTGACATTACCGTCTCTTTTGTCATTCCACACTATCTTTTTTTAATTCCGCACTTGCCTGCCCTCACAAAAGCTGGCAATGTGGAATCCATGTTTGCCCTTTATAAATACTTATAAAGTTTATCCCTGCGAAAATATGGGCAGGAATGACAGCATAAAATAGATATTTCCGGTGGAATAAAGGCCTGTGATATGTGCGTTTATTAACCCAAAAAATGGAATTATTACCTAAAAAGACCATCGGCACACCGGAATCCTATGCCGTAGTTGAGCCGATTCGTAGGAAGGTACCAGAGACGGACAGATGACCACAGGAGGTTCAGATTATCGCTCCAAGAACCGCCTCGTAAGATTTTATTATTACTGCCATGATCACTGGAGGTCCATTCCCAGACATTACCCAGCATATCGTAAAGTCCATATGCATTCGGTTTCTTTTGACCTACAGGATGAGTTTTATTACCTGAATTTTTATAATACCATGCATAACCATCTGACATACTTTCACTATCACCCCAGTAATATTTTGAAGTGGTTCCTGCCTTTGCTGCCTTCTCCCATTCCCATTCTGTTGGTAATCTTTTACCAACCCTCCTGCAATATTCATCAGCCTCATACCAAATTACATTCTCTACAGAACAATCTTCACACTTAAAATAAGAGGGGTTATTACTCATCACCTGTTTATATTCCCTCTGTGTCACTTCGTATTTGTCTATATAAAACTCCTTTATAAACATGCTATTAAGTGAATCAGGTTCACCTCCAGGAAACTCACCTGCTGGAATCCATATCATTCCTTTCGATATGCTCAGGATATTACCATCCCCTAATCCCCCCTCACCCCTCTTTTTTAAAGGAGGGATTTTTATTTGAGCAGGTATTGTTGGAGGCAGTCTTGCCATATTCTCTCTTTTTAATTCAAATACCGCTTGTATCCATTGGTTTTTACGGAAGCTCTCTGTTCGTTCCATTGATTCATAACCTTCTGCCTTTTGAGCCTGCAGAACTGACCCAAGACCAGTTATATCTATCTGAAAGACAAAGTCTCCTCCTTGATACCCTGAGTTCTTAATGTTGTTACTCCAAATGACGAGGGCATGGGATTTTGAGTTAAACAATGTAGAAGTATCTGTGTAATCTATTGCCTTTTCAGTAATATACTTTTCCTCGGAATATACAGAGACTGAAATGAAAAAAAATGTAAGAAATGGATAAATCAATCTGTTTGGCAGGTTCACGATATATCTGTTTCTCATTTTTTCTCACCCCCCTTTTGAAAAATTAAGCACCCTTGGTATCCCCCTATCAAGGGTGGGATTAAAAGAGAGTTAAGATTTTTTCCCTTTTTTACGAATACCGGGAATAAATATATGGTTTCATTTCTGCGTAGTCAAACCTGACAAACAAGGTAAAAATGTTTCACGTGAAACATTTCTGTTCAATCCTCAGGACAGATTTTGTATTACAACAAATCTAAATGCCCTTCCAAATATCGGTTTATTTACTTCAATTATATTTTTAACCCCCCAATTGGCTTTTTTCAATTCCAGTTCTGCATCTCTGAGTTCCCCTTCCAGGTCCTCCCCCTTTTGAGTAATAAATAAACTATCTGGTTTTAATAACGGAAAGGATACCTTTATTAATGTCTTTATATCAGAAACACCTTTTGCCAATACAACATCATAATATCTTTTATATTTTTCATACC
>JACQQJ010000103.1 GCA_016207035.1 Nitrospinota bacterium
AAAAAATTTGTCAAATGTAAAACTTGACTCATAGTGAAAAAAGATTTATTATTTTAAAAATGAAGAAAGCATATTTATGCCGTTTGGTTATCTTGATATTACTTATACTATATGCCAGCTGCAGTAAGCCTCTTCTGAAACAGGCATTTGATGGTAAACTATCCATACATGAAGGAAATAAGGTTATTTACGAATACTGCCAGAGCTGCCATGCGCATAGAAGTTTTTCAGCAGATGACCATGTTATCAATGCTTCAAAGAGGTATCCATCTGAGAATTATAAAAGGGCAACGAGGTGCAGCACCTGTCATTTTATAGAAGAAAATTTCTGGGGGGATATAACAAGAAAGACTCAGTTTCCGTATATGGTGGAGAGTCTGAATCCAGAAGCCAGAAGCCAGAATTAAGAATAAGTTTATTTTTATCTGACTTCTGAATTCTGACTTCTGAATTCTCATCTTTTCACATCCATCAAATCCCTTATCCCGTCACCTATGAAATTAAAACCCAATACGGTGATCATTATTGCAATGCCTGGAAAGATGGTGAGGTGAGGTGCTATGAGGAGGAACTGTCTTCCTTCATTCAGCATTGATCCCCAGCTGGGATGGGGTGGCTGAACCCCTAATCCAAGGAAACTTAAGCCTGATTCTGCTATTATAGCCCCTGCTATACCAAAGGTTGCCTCAACAATTAAAGGTGACAGGATATTTGGTAAAAGATGTTTTAATATTATCCTGTATGAGCTCCCTCCTAATGCATCTACTGCCAGTATAAACTCCCTCTCTCGTAAAGATAATATCTGACCTCGAATTAATCTGGCATAGCTGACCCACGCAGTTATGCATAGTGCAACAATTACATTGGTTAAATTTGGTCCGAGGACTGACATAATGGCAATGGCAAGAAGTATTCCAGGAAATGCAAGGAGTATATCACAGAATCTCATGATAATTTCATCAACCCTCCCCCCTCTATAACCAGAAAGAGAACCGACAATGATACCAATGATAGAAGAGACACTAACGACAATTATCCCCACAAATAGAGATATGCGTGAGCCGTAGAGTACCCGGCTTAAAATATCTCTCCCCAGCTTATCTCTGCCAAAGAGATGTTTATAATCCGGGGGGTCCAGACCTTCGTAGAGATTCTGGTCCGTTGGGTCATAGGGTGCAATGATCGGGGCAAAAAGGGAGGCCAAAAGGATGGATACAATTATCAATCCTCCAATAAAAAATAATTTGGAATTTCGGGGTACCCATGAAAGTGGGTCGTGAAATTTAAAATTACTCATACTTTATTCTCGGGTCAAAATATACATACAGGATATCTGTAATGAGATTTACTACCACATAACTTAACGAGATAATGAGAACGCATCCTTGAAGTAAGGGATAGTCTCTTGTATTAATTGCCTGTATAGTAAGCCTTCCAATCCCTGGCCAGGAAAATATAGTCTCGGTAATTATTGCACCTGACAGGAGTGCCCCGGACTGAAGTCCGAGTATAGTGATAACTGGTATAGCGGCATTTGATAATGCATGTTTGATTATAACAGCATTTTCACTGAGCCCTTTAGCCCGTGCTGTTATTACATATTCTTCCTTCAAACTATCGATCATGCTTGAACGGGTCATACGGGCAAGGATTGCAGATAATGAAGTCCCCAGGGTTATGGATGGGAGGATGATATGTCCTATCCCCCCTCTCCCTGACACGGGTAGCCATCCCAGTTTTATAGAAAAGAGTATAATTAACAGAGGGCCGAGCCAGAAATTAGGTATTGAAATACCCATAAGTGAAATAAACATTGAAGCTTTATCAAATAAGGAATATTGTTTGTATGCGGCAAGAATACCGAGTGGTATTGATAGAATAAGTGACACAAAAATAGCGCAGATGGTCAATACAATGGTTGCAGGAAATCTCTCAATGATGAGTAGGAGGACAGGCTTTTGTGTGTGAATAGACCTTCCTAAATCACCTCTGAATGTATTGGTTATAAAACGCAAATACTGTTCCGCTATTGGCTGATCGAGTCCAAGATCCCTCCTTAATTTTTCTTTATCTGAATCGATAGCATTTTCACCGAGCATAAGTTCTACAGGGTCACCAGGAACAAGGTGAATTATCAAAAATACAAGGGTTACAACTCCGAGGACGACAGGGAAAAATAATATAACCCGTTTTATGATATAATTTCTCATGGGTGCAATTATAACATGAATAAAGCGAAGCTGAAGCTTCGCACTACACTTTTATAAATTGTATATTTTATTGTAGTGCGAGGTTTAGCCTCACTATAGAGATAATTTACATGAACAGACCAAATTTTCTCCCCATGACTATGGAAGAGGTAAAGAATAGAGGGTGGGATGAACTGGATATTATACTTATCACTGGAGATGCATATATAGACCACCCATCCTTCGGTGTCCCCCTTATTGGCAGATATTTAGAGTCTCTTGGCTTCAGGGTAGGTATCATTGCCCAACCGAATTGGAGAGATAAGAGGGATTTTATGAAACTTGGAAGACCTCGACTCTTCTTTGGGATATCTGCGGGGGCTATGGATTCCATGCTCAACCATTATACAGCCCATAAAAAACCACGAAGCGATGATGCATATTCCCCAGGGGGTAAGACGGGTCTGAGACCTGACAGGGCTACGATCGTCTATGTAAACCGGGTGAGAGAGGCATATCCTGGGGTTACTGTAGTCATTGGTGGAATTGAGGCATCCATGAGAAGACTTACCCACTATGACTACTGGGATGATAAAGTGAGGAGATCGCTGCTCATTGATTCAAGGGCAGATCTGCTCATTTTCGGAATGGGAGAGAAAACAATAGGAGAGGTGGCAGGGAGGCTTTCGGCAGGAGAGGGTATTTCAGCGATAGATGATGTAAGGGGGACAGCAGTGGTAACATCTGACCCCCCTTTACCCCCCCTTAATAAAGGGGGGCATGGGGGGATTAGAGATTATATCTTGCTTCCATCATATGAAGAGATTGTAAGTGATAAAAAGGCTTATGCAAAGGCATCTCGCATAGTTCACATTGAAAGCAACCCATTCAATGCTAAAACATTATTACAGAAACAGGGAGATAGATATGTAAAGGTCAATCCACCATATCTTCCTTTGAGTGTGGAGGAGATGGATAAAATTTATAATCTCCCCTTCCTTAGGGAGCCTCATCCGTCATATAAGGAGATGATACCTGCCTTTGATATGGTTAAATATTCCATTACTATTCAGAGGGGTTGTTTTGGGGGATGTACATTCTGCTCGCTGACAGGGCATCAGGGCAGAATTATTCAGTCCAGAAGTGAGAAGTCAATAGTAAGAGAGGTTGAAGGGCTAAAAAAATTAAAGAATTTTAGCGGTGTTGTATCTGACCTCGGAGGTCCGACAGCAAACATGTATCGCCTCAGATGTAAGGATAGAAATGTTGAGTCAAAGTGCAGACGGCTCTCCTGCATACATCCAGAGATATGCAGATTTATGGATACTGATCATAATCCACAGATAAAACTCTTAAAAAGGGTGAGGGGTATGAAAGGTATAAAAAAGGTTTGTATAGCCTCTGGAGTAAGATATGATCTTGCATTAGAGTCACCTGAATATATCAGGGAATTAGTATCATATCATGTGGGAGGTCATCTTAAGGTTGCACCTGAACATACCTCAAAAATAGTGCTGGATTTAATGAAAAAGCCTGATACGAGAGTCTTTAAAGAATTTAAAGAAAAATTTTATGCATTTTCAAAGGCTTGCGGGAAAGAGCAGTATATTATTCCATATTTTATCTCAAGCCATCCTGGGAGCGACCTGAAAGATATGATAAGCCTTGCCCTCTTTTTAAAGAGAGAGGGTTTTAAACTTCAACAGGTTCAGGATTTTATCCCTACACCAATGACATTAGCCACTGCCATGTATTATACTGGATATAATCCAATTGACATGGAGAAGGTTTTCTGTGCAAGGACACTTAAGGAAAAGAGATTACAGAAGGCCCTTATGAGATTTCAGGACCCTGATAATTATTATCTTGTAAGAGAGGCTTTGATAAAGGCAGGAAGGAGAGACCTTATAGGATATGGAAGGGATACATTGATTTCATCCTATAAACCAAGGGAATAAATACAGATTAAAATTAAATGAAAAAGTGAGTTATAATAAATTTATGATTACCGTACGATTATTTGCCATATACAGAGAAAGGGCAAAGAGGGAAAAAATTGAGTTAGATATTAAACAGGATACTCAGGTAGGGGATTTACTCGAGGTTGTTAAAAATAGTGTTTCTTCTATAAGGGATCTTATAAGTGAAGGGAAGGGTATGATAGCAGTAAATCAGGAGATTGCAAATCTTGATACTCTGGTAAGGGATGGAGATGAGGTAGCCCTCATTCCACCAGTCTCAGGGGGCACAGAACTTGTTTTCACATAATAGGGATTAGTTAAAGACCTTTTTGATAATCTCTAAAGATGTGTCTTCTGTTACAGGGACTAATGATAGACTGACATTCCCATTTTTCTTAACAGAATGTATAACCTTTTCTATTTCAGTGTCAGATATATCTCTTTTTGTATCCCAGTCTACCAACTGAACCTTTATTAATATTTTTTGAGGGTCGTTAACCTTGTTTGTAATAGTTCCTACCATTTCACTCAACATCCTGTATATCTCATCCCCTGACAGTCCAAGTTCCTTTTCCATCTGTCTGTGGTAAGCCATTACAGAAAAATAGTCAAATTTATATTTGGTTAACCCATTAAAATCCTGTGATAACCATGCAAGGGCATTTCTTGGTGATGTCAGAGTCTCATAATACAGGTTTATAGCAAACTTTAAATCAGGGTTAACCTCTCGTACAGCAGACATCAACTCTGAAGCTAGCAGCAATAGCCTTTGGGACTTCCACTCTGACCATTTCCAGAATGATGGGGTATATGATGATACATAGTACTTTCCATAACTCTCAAATATATCTTTATACATAAGAGATGGCTCAGCCTCAAAATCAGTATCCTGACGGAAGAGAAGCCTCGCCTCCTGGCTGAAACCCTCAGTATGCCTTAAAACTAAATCGTCCTGAAAAATAATACCGTCAATATTGTATCGTGCGAGGTCCCTATAAACATCTTTCAGTATCTCCACAACCTGAGGATTGAAGATATTAAGGCTCTCACCTTTAACAATATCTCCGCTTTTCAAATCATATAGAGATTCTCTGAGATCAGGGTTTCTTTCAATTAACCAGTCACTTTTTCTGGTAGTCATTAATACAAATATTTTCATATTATTCTCATGGGCAATTACTGTCATTTCTTTCAGGATATCAGCTATAACAGGTGCATGGGAGGTTTTGAAATAGACCCCGGTTAGGTTTCGAGGGGCTGACATAAATAGATTCGGATAATTTGCAAAGGTATATACCCTGTCGTATTTATTCTGGAATACCCTGATAATTAATGTATTAATCCCTGACATCTTCATCCTTACAATACTGCTCTTCACCTCATGAATATTTTTGCAACCCATCCACAGTATCTGGGCAGCTTTCACAGGATTATCAGCAGAATAAACTGCAGTATTGAAAAATAGTAGATACACAATAAAAGTGATTGTTGAAATATGTTTTATCTTTATTATATTATTCATATAAGTAATTATAAAAATTTAGCCACAGAGTTCTGGCTTATCAGGTTTTTACTCTTATAAAATCAACTGTGGTTTTAAAAAATCGCTCAATGTATGTTTAAATTTGTATTGCTTATAGCAATAAATTCTAATATAATCCTGTACAATTGTCAAAGTCTGCAATTATAGTTTGTATCAAAGACTACAAAACCCTTCTTTTTATATATCCTGCTCAAAAGTTTTTATTTCTGCAGTGTGGATATTGTATCGAGGAGTAAATTATCTTGAAATTTATGATATACACATTAACAATAGGTAGTGTTATTCTGATTAGTATTGTATCTTTAATTGGAATCCTTTTCATTTCACTGGACAGGAATAAGATGCAAAAGATACTGCATTTCCTTGTCAGCTTTGCAGTTGGTGGCTTATTTGGTGATGCATTTATACATCTACTGCCTGAATCATTTGAAAAGCTTGGTTCAAATTTATTTACCTCACTCTCTATTGTGTTAGGTATTCTTATTTTCTTTATTTTAGAGAAGTTTATTCGCTGGAGGCATTGCCATATTACTTCCTCTGATGAACATTTGCATGCTGAGGTTACTCTGAATATAATCGGAGATGGGGTCCATAACCTGATTGATGGAATCCTTGTTGGGGCAAGTTACTTGACAAGCATCCCTATAGGGATTACTACTACCTTTGCTGTTATTCTCCATGAAATACCTCAGGAGATAGGAGATTTTGGCGTACTTGTTAACGGAGGATTTTCTGTGAGGAAGGCTTTAGTATTTAATCTGTTATCAGCCGTGACCTCAATTTTAGGTGCTATTATTTCACTGGTTATTGGACCGCAGATCCAGGGTTATTCATTGTTTATGCTTCCTGTCACTGCCGGTGGTTTTATATATATTGCAGGTTCAGATTTAATACCGGAGCTACAGCATGATGTTAATCTGTCAACTTCTTTCAGTCAACTCATCTTCATAATACTCGGGATTGTGGTTATGTCCCTTTTAGTTTTGATTGAGTAGAGAGATTCATATAATTTAAAATTGCAGTACCAATAATAAGCTCTTCAGGTGTGGTAATCTTGATGTTGAAATCAGAACCCCATACGACCCTTACCGGGTATCCCGCCCTCTCTGCGAGAGATGCCTCATCTGTACCATAATATCCATCTTCTATTGCTCTTTTAAAAGCCCTTTCCAGTATCTCCCTTTTAAACACCTGTGGAGTCTGAATTCTCCAGAGGAGTCTGCGATTCAATGTCTTTCCGACTTTGAAATCCTCAGAAACCTCTTTAATAGTATCCTTTTCAGGGACTGCTGCAACTACTACCCCATATTCTTTGACTGCATGAATAGATTCTCTGATTATCTCTTCTGTTACAAAAGGTCTAACTCCATCATGAATGACTATAATATCAGTATTTGGGTCAACCTTCTTAAATCCATTATATACAGAATCCTGTCTCTCCTTTCCTCCTTCTAGAACATCTACAACCTTTGTAAGTTTATAGCGTAGTACAATATCATTTTTACAATGTTCAATCTTATCTGGTGGGACAATGAGATAAACATTATTTACTATTTCACACATCTGAAATTTTAAAAGTGTATGGGCAATTATAGGCTTGTTATATAGGTTAAGAAACTGTTTTTGAATCTTTCCACCCATACGGTTTCCTGTCCCTGCAGCAGGTATAATGGCAGTAACAATCATAAAAGTCTAAAGAATCATTTATGTTACCTATTAAGTTAAATTAGGCTGTCTTCGACAGCAGCACTTCAGCAATTGCATATCTTAAACAACCCCCTAACCCCCCCTGACTGAT
>JACQQJ010000106.1 GCA_016207035.1 Nitrospinota bacterium
AAATTATGTTGCATAATTTTGGCCAAAGAATATACTTGCTGTTAAAAGCCCTCTGGATAAACTTTATAGGAAAATCGAAAATTTAAAGATGTTGAATTATAATTTTTAAGGTAAATATAATATGGCTAAAGATTATTTAGAATTAAACGAAGAATTAATAAATTTTATTAAAAATCAGAAAATCTTTTTTGTTGCCACTGCACCTGATAATCTTGAAAAGGAATATGTGAATCTATCACCTAAGGGGCTTGATACCCTGGTTATTCTTGATAATAGGACAGTTGTCTATGCCGATTATCCCGGGAGTGGCAATGAAACCGCAACCCACCTGCAGCAGAACGGAAAACTTACCATGATGTTCATGAGTTTTGATAAAGACCCCATGGTTCTCCGCCTTTATGGGAGCGGGGAGGCTATATCCCTCAATGGCCTGAATGGCAAAGAGTTAATAGAAAAAATGAAAGAAAAGGTCTCTCCATTTATCCGACAGTTGATTTGTCTGCACATAGAAAGGGTGAGGACAAGCTGTGGCTTCGGCGTCCCATACTATCAATACATTAGTGATAGAGAGTCACTGATTGAATGGTGTAAAAAGGCAACCCTTTCTGGAAAGATCAGAGAGTATATGGGATTTCTGTGGAAAGGATAAAATGTATTTTTAAGAATTTCTAACCGTGAAGTATTTTCTAAAAATATGTTATTATTAACCCATGAGAAAAGGTGTTAACAAAAATATTTCACCTCTTTCAAGAATAAAAGAGGTTTATCATGAAGAAGTTATTGTAGAGCCTGCTAAACGATTACTCGAGGCTTTGCTTAAATCAAACAGAAAGAAAAGATCATTTCACCACAGGTTCGCAAGTCAGCTACCTCTTCCCGATAAGTCTTAAAAACTCCTTTTTCGTAACCCCTAATGCATTCGACCATTCTTCAGCAATTGCCCTCTTTTTTGCCATTCCGTAAACTCTGGAGGTTAGTCAAATAGTAATCTTTCTGAAGGTTTCTTGAAACACAAGTATGTATCTGTTATAGTAAAAAAAATAGTGGAGGAAAATATTAATGAATAATAATATCAGGGTCAGGTTTGCCCCGAGTCCAACGGGGTATCTTCATATCGGTGGTGTAAGAACAGCCCTCTTTAACTATCTCTTTGCCCGACATAACAATGGTAAATTTATATTGAGGATTGAAGATACTGACAGAGAGCGCTCCACTGAAGAATCTATTGAGCAGATTATTGAGGGCATGAAATGGTTAGGGCTTGATTGGGACGAGGGACCTTACAGGCAGACGGAGAGACAGCAGATTTATCTATCGCATGTGGAGAGGCTTCTAAAAGATGGTAAGGCTTACAGGTGCTACTGCACCCAAGAAGAGCTTGAAGAGAGGCGAAAGATTGCACTATCAAAGGGAGAAAAGCCAAAATATGACGGCAGGTGCAGGGGACTTAAAAATCCACCTGCTGACAAACCCTATGCAGTAAGATTTAAGACGCCGCAAGAGGGAAAAACCATTTTTATTGACCTCATAAGGGGTGAGGTTGTTTTTGATAATTCTGAGCTTGACGACCTGATAATACTCCGTTCTGATAAGACCCCTACTTATAATTTCTGTGTAGTTGTGGATGATGCTACGATGAATATTACCCATGTGATACGGGGTGATGACCACCTCGCAAATACACCGAGACAGATTCAGCTTTATAAGGGACTCGGTTATCCACTGCCCCAGTTTGTACATCTCTCAATGATTCTTGGTTCTGATAAAGCCAGATTGAGCAAGAGGCACGGTGCTACATCAATTCTTGCTTACAGAGATATGGGGTACCTGCCAGAGGCAATGGTGAATTATCTTGTCAGGCTCGGCTGGTCTCATGGCGACCAGGAGATATTCAGCATGGATGAGTTAATAAAATATTTTTCCCTTGAAAACATAAATAAATCTGCTGCTGTCTTTAACCCTGAGAAGTTATTATGGGTGAATAGTCATTATATAAAAACAGGGAATCCTTTAAGACTTGCAAAGGAATTAAGAAGGCATTTAATAACGGAGAGGCTCATAGCAGATGAATCCACAATTACAGACGAAGATATTGGGAAGGTTATACCTTTATTGCAGGAGAGGTGTAAGACCCTTGTTGAGATGGTAAAGGGGATGGAGTTTTATTTTCTCAAAGATATAAAATACGATGAAAAGGCTGTAGAAAAGTTCTTTACCCCCCCTATTAAACCTGTCTTTGAAAAGCTCATTGAAGTGATTGAAAAGACTGAAGACTTTTCCCACTCCTCATTAGAAGGGATATTCAATAAAATGGTAGAGGAATTTAATATTAAATTAGGTCAGATTGCCCAGCCTGTTCGTATAGCCCTAACCGGTAAAACAGTGAGCCCTGGGATTTTTGAGGTTCTCTTGGTTCTTGGGAGAGAAAGGGTTATTGAGAGATTGAAGGAGGCCCTAAAGACCTTGAAATAAAAGATTTTCAAGATTTCATTGTTTTGCAAATGCCTCCAGGCTCTGAATAAATTCTTCAAAGGTGTCTGTTTCGCTGAGTTTCTCATATACACGAGCATCATCTACCTTTATATAGTGATGCACCAGTAAATTTCTGAATTTCGACATCATCATCATCTTTTTAAGGGTCTCCCGATTGAAGTAACCAGATTCACTCAGTAACTCAAAACAATTACTATAATCAACAGGGGCCTTTTTGAGAAGGTTTGCTGTAAGGTGATAACATATGTCTATAGCTGCCTGTCCAGCTATTATGAAACAATATTTGGTATCCCTGATATTCACGGGAGAGGAGAGAAAGGTTTTTTTATCGAGCTTACTGTATTCCTTTAGAATTTTAAGTGCCGCTCTCACCTCTGATACATATGCTATTATTCTATCTCTGTCTATCACGGCTTGAGGATCTCCGCCAGTAATCCCCTGCTTGAAATAGCGTGGTCGTTATAAAGTGACCATGTCTTTGCAGCAAAGTCTGACCACAGAGCATCATTCTTTGTGAACAGTAATACCCCCTGTGTAATACGGAATGCAAGTGATAGAGGTGCATTATTTAAAACAACTACATCAACAGAAAACCTTTTTAAAAGTGATTCAAGTTTAAGGGAGAGATTTATGCTGTAGTCAATAAACCGTTTTTGGGGGACAATATTCTCTGTTACATAAATACCAATATCAACATCCCTGAAAAATGGCATGTCAGTATCAATAAATGAACCGAAGATGTAGGCAAAAATAATCTCACTACAGTTTTCAAGCTCATCTTTTATAGTTGTAATTATCCTGCGTTTTGCATCCTCTGCAATTGTATGGGTTTTAAAAATATCCATTTAATTGTTAGATTTTCTCACCTATAAATTTTGCCACTTGATTTACATCCTTATCTCCTCTACCTGAGAGGCATACCACAATTATCTCGTTCTTCTTAAGTTTCTTTGCAATTTTTGAGGTATAGGCAATAGCATGAGCACTTTCCAATGCAGGTATGATACCCTCAGTTTGAGAGAGGAGTTTGAATCCCTCAAGTGCCTCTTTATCAGTGGCTGATACATACTTAGCACGTCCTGTCTTTTTATAATAGCTATGCTCTGGTCCAACACCAGGATAGTCAAGTCCTGCTGATATAGAATGTGCAGGTTTTATCTGTCCATCACTATTTTGCAGGACATAACTCATACTGCCGTGTAATACCCCCAACTTTCCCCTTTCCAGAGATGCACCATGATGTCCTGTCTTAAGCCCATATCCTGCTGCCTCCACACCTATGAACTTCACCCTCCTGTCATTATAAAAGGGATGGAATAGCCCCATGGCATTGCTGCCACCTCCAACACATGCAATAAGATAATCTGGCAGCCTTCCCTCTCTTGCCAGTATCTGTAATTTTGTCTCATGCCCTATTATAGATTGGAAATCCCTGACCATCATTGGGTATGGATGAGGTCCTGCTGTAGAGCCCACGACATAGTGGGTATTTCTTACGGTGGTGATCCAGTTCCTCAATGCCTCATTCATTGCATCCTTCAAGGTTTTTGTTCCTGATGATACCGGGGTCACCTTTGCACCGAGGAGTTTCATCCGAAAGACATTCAGTGCCTGCCTCTCAATATCCTCTTCACCCATAAATATTTCACACTCAATTTTAAAGAGTGCAGCAGCAGTAGCCGTTGCAACACCATGCTGTCCTGCGCCTGTTTCGGCAATGACCCTTTTTTTCCCCATCCTCTTTGTAAGGAGCAATTGCCCTAAGGTATTATTAATCTTATGCGCCCCTGTGTGACACAGGTCTTCCCTTTTGAGATATATCATTGCCCCTCCTGATTCCTCTGTCAATCTCTTTGCAAAATAGAGGGGTGTTGGTCTTCCGGCATATTCACTTAGATATTTGTGAAGCTCTTTATGAAACGTCTTATCCTTCTTTGCATCATGATAGGCACTCTCCAGTTCATTGAGTGCAGGCATCAGGGTCTCAATGATATACCTCCCACCAAAAATTCCAAAGTGCCCTTTTTTATCTGGTAACATTTTCTCCTATAATCCCTCCTCCCATATCTCTCCATTACATACTACAGCCGTCCCCCCCTCTAAAAAAACATCCTTAAAACCTGTATGGTCAATTCTGAAATATATTGTTAATGTCTCTCCCCCTCTCGTGTTTACCGATACCGGAGGTTTTACCTTTCCTGATAGAGAGGATATCAAGGCACTGGCTACTGCACCTGTCCCGCACGCAAGAGTTTCATCCTCCACACCCCTCTCATATGTCCTCATGAAAATATTATGCCCATCTGCAATCTGGACAAAATCCACATTCGTTCCAGCAGGTTGAAACTCCTGATGGTATCTGATCCTTCTCCCTATTCCCACGACATCTATATTCTCAATATTTGGAACTATCTTGACTGCATGGGGGACCCCTGTATTTATATACGAAAGAACCCTTATCCTTTCATCAACAGGTATCTTGATATTCCTTCGTAAGTCCGTTGGTTCAAGGAGTGCAAGCTTTACATCTCTGCCCCTTACCTCTGCCCTTATGATGCCTGCCTTTGTCTCAAAAGAGAGATTTTCATCTGCAATTTTTTGAATATATGCAAATCGTGCTGCACACCTCCCACCATTTCCGCACATCTCTGCCTCACTACCGTCTGAATTATAAAACCTCCATTTAAAATCTGCCTTATCTGATTTCTCTATTAAAATAAGTCCATCTGCACCTACTGAAAATTTCCTTCTGCAGACCCTCGCTGCAAATTGGCTTTCATTTTCATGAATGAGCTTATTACGATTATCAATGAGTATAAAGTCATTACCACTTCCACTCATTTTATAAAAAGGGATTCTTCTCATAAATATATTAAAAGTCCTCTATTTATTTATATTTGGAATCATTATATCAGGCTGTGAAAGGCAGAGTCAAGGTTTTGCCCTTCCTTGCCCACCCCCATTTTTTTATTGCGTGTATATGTGTTATATGATACATAAACATAAGGAGGTGAGGAAACTTTGGAAAATATAAAAAGATGGTTTTTAAGGGAGGTAGAAAAGCTATGGCCGATAGCTGGTGGGTCATTAAGTCTTCGCAAGAATCGCTGCATTCGTTCGGGATGTCAAGCCTGTCAGAGTGGGGAGGGGCATCCCTCTTATGCCCTGCATTATCGATTCAAAGGGAGGCAAAGTTCGATATATGTGCCGGACGATCTATCGGAGGAGATGGAGGGGGCAGTATTGCGTGGGCGGAAGTTGCAGGAATTGATAGTGGAAGCAGGACGTCGCTATGTGAGAGAGATCAAAGCCAAACGGCATTCAGGGAGTTAGTAGCAGCATTTAGTTTGTTATTAGAGAGTCGTTACCAAAGGATGTTATACCTGTATGGATAGGGGATAGAGGCTATGCCCGTTCTTTACTCCTTGAACAGAGTGAAAAGGAAGGTCATCCTTATATTATACGAGGACGAGAGGGAACTATAATTGAATACAAAGGTCGCCGAATGAAACTACGTCAACTGAAGACAAGACCTTATGTCCCTTTGCGTTATGAGAATGTCTACTACCATTCAAGCAGAAAAGTGGCTGTAGATGTCATAGTATATAATGACCCAAATTACAAAAAAAACATGGTATCTGCTAACTCCTGTATCCTATCGAGATTTGCCTACCACCGATATTGCAGTGGAATTATACCGTGAGCGAATGCAAATCGAGCAGAGTTTCAGAGATTTTAAGACCCATCTTGGCATGAGAGGACTGCAACTTAAAGTTGATATTGCAGAAAGGATGGGTAGACTGATACTTGCCTTCTGTCTGATTTACATCCTGTGTCTCCTGCTTGGAGAAAGCTCTATAGGGCAACAAGCAAGAAAAGTTTTTGAAATACCAAGAAAAATACCCCGACATGGGACAACAAAAACACTCAGTGCATTGATGATTGCTATGCTCATGTTATCCCATCCAGCTTGGACACAGTTAAGTATATCCTTTATAATCAATATGGTAATTAATGTTGCTAAAGGAAAATCTTGTCTCCCTGGTATAAATCCGCTCCATCCTTAAAAGTTCTTATCTTAAAAGGTTAGTTATCAGAAAAATAGTTCTTTGAAAATTTAATGTAAAATAAAACTGGGGGTGGGCAAGGTGGTGTCCACTATTGACATCAGACCTCAATAATTCTCAATGCTCAATATCCCGAATGAATTATGGGTCAAATATGGGATGATTTTGACTAGGAAAACTGTAAGTCCGCTCGATTTCAGAAAGGGCTTAACAACCAACAACCCCCCTGAAAAAGGTTGTTATTTTTTTGATGACTTTCTTTATATTCTTTGATAATCTTTTATATATAGGTTCAATTCTCCTGAATAATTATTCCAAATAATACTTGAAGGTCAGATTACCTTGAAACATCAACTTGTAGTGCGAACCTTTAGTTTCGCATTTAGCGAGGCTAAAGCCTCGCACTGCAACAGTTTTGAAAAATTCACGCGTACTTTGGGATTATTCTTTACCTTCTTTGCTATTTAACATTATGAAACAGTTTCTCATTGATAAATATAATAGAAAGATTAATTATATCCGTGTATCAGTAACAGACCGATGTGATCTTAAATGTATTTACTGTATACCCACGGACAGTGAAAGACACTCAACAAGGAGGGCACTATTACGATTTGAAGAGATTGTCAGGATTATCAGGTGTTTCGCAAATATGGGGGTACGCCATGTAAGGATAACAGGTGGTGAACCTCTGGTAAGAAAAGGTATCGTATCATTAATAGAACAGATTTCACATATCGATGGAATCGATGACCTTGCCATGACTACAAATGCTACCCTCCTCTCAAAATACGCCAGGGATTTAAAAGACGCCGGGTTGAAAAGGGTTAATATAAGCCTTGATACACTCAAACCTGAAAAATTTAAACTCATAAGCAGGGGAGGTAATCTTGAAGATGTGTTAAAAGGTATCAATGCCATTATAGATGCCGGTTTAAATCCGGTTAACCTGAATTCTGTTGTAATTAAAGGTTTAAATGATAGCGAACTTTTAGACCTGGTAAATTTTTCCATAAAAAACAATACCAATATACGATTCATAGAGTGTATGCCTGTAGGACATATTGGCAGTTTAAGCAGAGAAAGGTTCATCTCTGCAAAAGAGATAAAATCTCTTATTGAGAAATATTTTACATTAGAACCTGCACCATCATTCGGGGGCGGCCCTGCATCATATTTCCATATAAAGGGAGAGAAAATAAAGGTAGGTTTTATATCGCCGATAACGCAACACTTTTGTGAGTCATGCAACAGGGTGAGACTGACGGCAGAGGGGATCCTGAGGTTATGCCTCGGACAGAATGCTGAAATAGATTTGAGGGATTATATCAGGTCAGGTATTGGTGATGAGACACTCCAGGAGATTATTGCAAAGGCAGTCCAGAATAAACCACAGAGCCATCAGTTTTCAATAGAAGAAGGGATTCCTATAGAAAAACCCATGTCAATGATCGGGGGGTAAATCATTGAGTCTTGAGCTTTGAGGAGTGAGACAGAGGAGAACTCATCTGAACTTATAACTCTCAGCCCATAATATGGATAGATGGTGCCTTTAGTGAGACAAGAACCTCTACCCCTTCTGATAAAGAGAGTTCATTGCATGAAAGCCTCGTAATTAAAGCAATGAGCGGGAAACCGCAATCAAGATAGACCCTTACCATCACCCCCTCATCAGATATACCTGTTACTCTTGCCGGCAGACGGTTTCTTGCACTACTCTGAAGGGGTGAACCCTCCCCCTGCTTAAAACCTGCAGGGGCAAGCTCAAGTATTATCTCCTCAGCCCTTATACATATCATTACTTCTTCTTTTAATCCACCAGGGTCAACTGCTGTCAACTCCCTTCCTTGAACCCTTACAATCAAAAGCCCATCCCTCCTTCCCACAACCCTGCCAGGCATCACATTCTCCATACCAACCACCCTTGCAACATCAGAATTAGCAGGTCTACTGAACACCTCTTGCACACTGCCAATCTGTTGAACTGTGCCATTATTCATAACAGCAATCCTATCGCCGAGGGTAATCGCCTCAATCCTATCATGGGTAACGAGTATTATGGGAATCCCAAATTCCTTCAGCATTGACCGTATCTCCCTCCTCAATCTCTCCCTTGTAGGGATATCAAGGGCAGAAAAAGGCTCATCAAGGAGGAGGAGCTGTGGCTTTCTTATCAGTGTCCTTGCAAGGGCAACCCTCTGTTTTTCACCCCCTGATATTTTTGAAGGTCTCCTATCCTTAATCCCATTGATCTGGAATAAATTGAGCATCCTCTCTAATCTATCATTCCTTTCCTCTTTTGAAATACCTGTAAGGTTATAGGTGATATTTTGCATGACATTGAGATGGGGAAACAGAGCATACTCCTGAAATAAGTACCCTATGTTTCTCTTTTGAGGCGGATGGAAATATCTATTTTCAGTATCAAGCCATAAAGTATGATTGAACTTAATAAGCCCCCTCTGGGGGATATCAAGCCCTGCAATACACCTCAAGACAGTAGTCTTCCCTGCCCCTGATGGACCAAAAAGGATTGTCCATGACGAGTCTATGGGGAGTTTAAAATTTACATGAACAGACAATCCAGCTTCAAATCCCTTTTCTATATCTACTAAAATCTCTGGGGCCATACAGACCAGACCTTTCTGTTAATCGCATAGACAATGGAGAGGACCAAAAATGAAACGATGAGGAGGAAAAATGAGGTTGACGCAGCCTCTGAATATTTAAAGGCCTGCACATTATCATAAATATCTATAGAGACTGTCCGTGTAACCCCGGGTATATTTCCACCAACCATCAGGACAACACCAAATTCTCCGAGTGTATGGGCAAAGGAGAGGACTATACCGGTAATTATCCCGGGAATTGAAAGTGGGATTATGATACTAAAAAAGGTCTTCAATTGAGATGTCCCGAGGGTCCAGGCAGCCTCTATAAGTTTACGGTCTACAGTCTCAAAAGATGATGCAAAGGGCTGCACAGCAAAGGGGAGGCTGTAAAATACCGATGCAATAACAAGACCCGTAAATGAAAATGGTAAAGGGGTGCCTAAAAACTCAACCCATAGCCCCCCTATCAGTGTCTTTGGACTTATAGTTACAAGGATGTAGTATCCAAGCACGGTAGGCGGCAATACCAGGGGCATAGCAACCACTGTTTCTACTAAAAATTTCCAGCGCCATTGAGAGAAGCTTATCCAGTAGGCAATAGGAATACCTATGATAACAAGGATTATAGAAACAACTGATGCCAGTTTTGCTGTAAGAATTATCGCTTCCCAGTTCATAATCAGTGAACAGTGAACAGTGAACAGTGAACAGTTTTTTCACCCCATTATCTTCAGAATGCCTCACCTTTTAAGGTGAGGTAACGGGGTTTACTGTTCACTGATTACTGGTCACTATAAATCCATATTTTCTTAATATTGAAATCCCATCCGCCCCTTTTACAAAATCTGCAAAGAGCCTTGCCATCTTATTTTTTCCAAGTCCCTTTAACAAAAGAAACCCCTGTCGTAAAGGATTGTGATATCCATCAGGGATTTCCCAATATCTTCCATTCTCCCTCATTTCAGAAGACATGGCAATGGATAATGCTATGAGTCCAATATCCGCAGCGCCACTCTGAACAAACTGTGCAGCCTGCGAGATATTTTCTCCCATTACTAACTTAACTTTTATATTTTCAAAAATACCTGAACGCAAAAGAGATTCCTTTGCAGCCCTTCCATAAGGGGCATGGTCAGGATTGGCAATTGCAATCTTCTTAACAGAGGGATGTAAAAGGCTCTCAAATTTTAGCCGCTCCACATCAATGGTGGAACTCCTTTGAACCCAGATGACGACCTTACCCATGCCATACATGAGCGGTTGTGCCCCTCCTTCGCTATATCCCTCATTTGCCAGTCTTTCGGGATATATCATATCCGCTGAAAAAAAGATATGAAAGGGTGCGCCATTCTTAATCTGGCTAAAAAAATTACCTGATGAACCATAAGAAACTTTTATCTTTACATCAGGGTATCTATCCTCAAATGCCTTTATTAAACCCCCCATAGCGAACTGAAGGTCTGATGCAGATGCAATGACAAGTTCAGATTTATCCCTCTCCCCTCCCTCAGAATAACTGAAAAAAGGTTGTGATAAGAACAAAATTACAAGACAGACACTGAAAGAATTTCCTCTTTTCAATAATACCATATCTAAAAAACAATCTGATAGACTGCCCTTGCGCCCTTGAATAATAAAAGTAATGGCCTGATGAGAAAATAAAAATAGCCTATATATCCCTTTGAGACAGAATACCTCTTTACAATAAAATCTCTTTCAGGGAAGATATAGTGCATGAGGTATACAAACCTGTTTCTGAATCCCTTAAGCAGGAGGAGATAGAGTATATGACCAACATCAACTGTGTAATGGTTTACTGTGGTCTTTTTAAATATCTTTGCCTTGAGTGAATTTGGTCTTAGCGGTTTAAAGGCTTCCAATACAGAAGACGGTATCTCTGTTTTAAAAAGCCTTTGAGTATATGAGAGTGTATAATAAAGAGGTATCCCGATATGGTAATCTCTTACCCTTTTAACAAAGAGTTCCCAATGAATCCTATCTGCAAATGCATGAATAAATTCATGGATATCGCAGAGCCATATCAATCGATGCATACCATGATGTATAGATTGATGGGCACACATATACATCAGCATATCTTCATAATCAAGGATATATACAGAAATATCTCTCATCATGATACCCACACACCTTTTCCAGAGGTCATCTGTCTTTGGAAACCAGATGTCCCAGTGAAAATCTATAACCGATGGAAAAGCCCCATCCTTTAAATACCCAAGATGGCCATGAGGTGTAATATGATACCCCATCTCCTCAATCTCTCTCATAATCGGCGGAAGGGATTCCTTTCTTACCAGTATATCCACATCTGACATAGGCCTTAACCCAATATTTTTATATATCCCTTCAATGAGAAAAACCCCTTTGAGTAAAATAACCTGTATCCCCATTTGATGCAATCTTTTCAGCACCTCATAAAATTCGTCTAATAAATGGATATTTGAAATGAGATTGGAGTAATATTGAGCAGAGAGTAATTCCCCCACGCCCCCCTTTATAAAGGGTGGGCAGGGGGGATTTAATCCTTGTGTTATCTTTTTAAGATTATAGTAGAGAAGAGAATCTACCCCCTCCTCAACTGCACGTCTTATCAGATAACCCCAGTTGAGTGGTTCTCTGCAAAGTTCAGTTATTTTACCTTTTTTTACTGAATCAGGTTCAGGATGGAGGTGGGATATGGCAATAAGGAATTCTTCTTCTAACTCATAACTCATAACTCATTTTGAATATCTGTAAATCATCTTTTCAACCCTGCTCAAAGTATCCTCTATTTTTTTAAACCTCCATGGGAATCTCTTTTTTATACCTTCAGCTATTTCCCGTGCAGTCTTTCTGCCATCAAATAAATCAAGTATCACCTTTGCAACCTCACCATCAGATGATAGGGTGGGGGTGTAGTTTATTGATTTTTTCTTAAAGAAATCTCTTGATAGAGGGAAACCTTTAAATGTTGACTGACTCTCAAACATCCCTTTTTCCGGGAGGATTACATCCCATTTCCATTCATAATCATTTTCAAAGGGTATTGTCTTTATTATTACATCCACGGTATCACCTTCTGAAATCTCTAAAGGACTCTCTATCGGAAAAAATATGTTTTCCCACACTGTAGATGGAGATAAGGGGGAATTGGAGAGGATAATATCATCTGTAAGCTGAAGGTCCATCCAGCCAGCCAATCCATGGATGATACCCCCCCTTGACGATTTGAAACTCCCGCACCAGTCAATGGGGAGTTCATCAAGTTTGATATTCATACTATCTATTTCTTTAACAACCTCCGGTGGCGAAAGGAGGTCCTCTTTTTTAAAATGTCTCTGATGCATATTGTTTATCACCATTTTTTTCGCAGGTGTAAAGTCTATACCGTAGTCATAACCTGATATTATCTCATCATAAATCTTCTCATTACTTACAGGTGCAATACAGATTTTCACAGAATTTGGAATCAGCCTCCCACCCTCCTTCAAAAACCGCTCTCTTACATCTTTTATACTCTCCATGGTAACCCTGCTTACAAACAGTGACCAGAACATCTCGGTTATAATAAGGTCAACCTTCTCTGGCAGGTCTATTTCCTTTGAATATCCATTATAAAATAAGACCTTTTCATGGAGGTTATTAATTGTGCTGATTTCCTTAGCCATTTCAATTATACTTTTTTTTTCCACTGCATAGACCTTCCCTGCACCTGACTGTGCGGCAAAGAATGCAAATGTACCAAGTCCTGTCCCCAGATCAAGCACAGTATCTCCTGATTTAACAGATTGAGATATAGCCTTCTGATAGGTCTCAATCCTCTCTCTGTCCTTTAATAAATCCAGATAATATTTAATCATAAACAAGAAAAAATAATGTAACAGGGATGCACAGGATGTTCAGGATTTATATTTATCTTGTTTATCCTGTCAATCCCTGTTAAAAATTTTTTTCCCCTTTATTTTCTTTTCTCCTTTCTTTTCTTTGTACTCTTTGTGGTGAAAATAAATCAGATATAATCTCTACAGCTTCATTCAGATTGTTTACAGTAAGCTGAAAACACTCAGCCCTTTCAACCAATCTATGAATTAAATCAATCCCCCTGTCCCTGAACTTGTGAAAATTAAAGGACTCCCTGATAATTTCAAATATTGCAGCACCTTTTGAAAACCCCTTTAATTCTGTTTTTGCGGCAGGATTATACTGAGGAAAGATGATAAAATCTACAGTGAACCCCCTCTCCCCGTGCCCTTCTCCCCCTCTCCCTCTGGGAGAGGGTTGGGGTGAGGGTGGGGTTCATGGCATACTCAGCAAAATAATCCTTTTCCTCTATATCATCAGGCAAAAGGAAGTTAAAGGTAAGAGTCTTCTCCTCTCCTGGCTTGAGCCACTCCGTAACAGTCTGGTCAAGCGCATCCATTGCCTTGACTGTAAGGCTCATCTCCCCTTCCTGATTGCCGGTGTCGACCTCTACGCCCACTGCCGCCGCCGCCGGATCCCGATTGCCCCGGCGCGACGCAGCTACCGGAGCCGGCGCGGGTTCTGGCGC
>JACQQJ010000118.1 GCA_016207035.1 Nitrospinota bacterium
AAGTAACACATAGAGTATGGGCATATATGGCAATTATACGGTTTGGGGTATCACTTGACGACGGTCTTTTAAAGCAGTTTGACAGGCTTATCTCTGAAAAAGGCTATGCAAACAGGAGCGAGGCGATCCGTGACCTCATAAGGGACAATCTTGTAAAGGGTGAGTGGGAGGATGGGACAAAGGAGACTGTTGGCACTATTACCCTTGTCTATTCTCACAATAAAAGGGAGCTAACCGAGACCCTCACAGAACTACAGCACAACTACTATACATACATTTTATCTGCACTGCATATTCATCTTGATAAGCATAACTGCCTTGAAGTCCTTGTAGCAAAAGGTAAGGGTAAAGATATTAAAAAAATAGCTGACAAACTGATTGGGATGAAGGGGGTAAAGCACGGGAAACTTACCGTAACGACAACAGGGGAAAAAATAAGCTAAAATTTTTTATAAGATGGTAGCACGATATTTATATATGTGCTATTACTAAAGAGGAGAATACCATGAGAAAACGGATTGTATTCTTTGTTTTTTTCGGTTGTATCTTTATGCTGGAATTGTCCTTTGCTTATGCCCATGATTACTGGATTGAAAGGAAAGGGAGAAAATTTGTGGTCGTCTATGGTCATGGAAACAAACGGGAAGAGTTTGATTCATCAAAGGTAAAAAGCGTCAATGCCTTTGATTTTCAGGGTAAAGAAATTGATATCACAAAAGAGGGGTGGAGAGACGGTCTTCTTTTGAAGACATCGGAACAGCCTTCATTGATTTTTTTAGAGGTAGATGATGGTTACTGGTCAAAGACCATCTATGGATGGAAGAATCTTCCTAAGAGAAATGCAAGAAGGGTGGTGGAATCTGTTCGGTCTCTTTATTATTCTAAGGCTATTATCTCCTGGAGCGATATGACTCAAGGGCTGAATATCAACGCCAGACTTGACATCATACCGATTAAAAACCCCTTTTCAATGAAGGTAGGGGATACTTTGAGACTCAAAGTCCTTTACAATAAAAGACCCTTAGCAGGCATAGATGTGGAAGAAAATCACGAAAAGGCAGGAACAACGGATCGAGAGGGAGCTGCTGAGATTCAATTATCAAAAGGCAATCATGTAATTACTGTTAGATATAAAGAACCTATAGAAAACGACCCGGATGCCCAATACTTAAGCATCACTTCAACCTTATCATTTGAATCAGAAAAATAAATGGTGAGTAAATAAAGTATGAAAGATATTTTAAATTTCTTGTCTCTATTTTTTCTGATATTTCTGTTAGAGTCATCTTCTTATGCACACACGATAAACTACCATGTGGAAGAAAAGGGGATATCTGTAAGGGCATTCTATTCCACCAATGACCCTGCCAGCTATTCCCAATATGAGATATTCGGTCCTGGTGATACTCTACCCCATCAAACAGGCAGGACAGACAAGAATGGTTTTCTCTCTTTCCTGCCAGACAAGGCTGGGGTCTGGAAGGTGAAGATCCGGGGCGAGTCTACACACGGTTTTCATGGAATTGTCATTGATGTAGAGGTGAATAAGGCTCTCAATCTTGAATCATTCAGCAAACCCCTTGTTGCAACCCATACAAAACTCATAACCGGAGTAAGTCTGATTATCGGTGTTATCGGTATTTACGCTTTTTTGATATCAAGAAGGCGATAGAGAAATGAGGAGGAGAAAAAATGAAGAGGTTTTCAGTAATTCTCATAGGTATCTATATATTATTTTTGCCACTACCCTTTGAGGCAATGGCACATCATGGAGGTATAAGTTTAAGCCATGGACCCGGAAGCCCCATTGAGACCAACTCACCCTTTACCCTACCTGAGGGTGGATTTTTGAGTCTCTATCGGGTCGAGCATGTAGATTTTAGAAAGTTTGATTTTGCAGAGCCTGTAAATAAGGACTCCTTTACCTTTCATAGCCTCGGTCTGGCGTATGGTATAAGACCTTATCTTACGGGTAATTTCTTTCTACCCTATACTATCAAAAGACAAGACACCCTCGGTTCTATAGAGGGTGTTGGCGATATAAGATTTTGTGCCAATCTGGGGTTTAACTATGACCCAGCCTACGGATTGAGATTGAATAAAAGGGAAGATACTGCTATCACCCTTGAAGGGAAACGCAAGGTATATCTTTCCCTCCTTGGGTCTTTTACTCTTCCCACAGGTAATAGCAATGAAAGGCTTGGCTCACAGATTGACAGAGGTATGCAACCTGGATTTAGAAGCCCTCTTTATAGTATGGGGGCGTCTGCTGCAAAACAGGTCGCCAGTTCCATGACTTTCGTAGCAGATACATCTTATGATATATTCACTAAAAGTGACAATTTCAAGTTTGGTAATGAATATAGGTTAAATGTTGCAATAGTCTACGAGATATACGGGAGCACACAGAGAATGATATCTAAAGTAGATGGGGTTTTTGAGTTTAATTTCCTTAACTTAGGAAGGGATGAAGAAGAGGGTAAAGGCTTACCTGCCACTGGAGGAACTATTCTTTATCTTTCACCCGGTCTGAGGATTTCATTGCCAGCTCTCTGGAATGCTAATATGGGATTCTTATTAAAATTTCCGACCATTAAAAACTTAAACGAGGAAGACATACAACAGGGGTCAGAGGGGCTTGAGAAGATAAGGGGGATTGCAACTATCTCACTCTATTTTTAAGGGAGATAAAAATGCATATACCTGATGGATACCTTGGTCCTCAGACATACGGGGCATTCTATGCCATTATGATCCCTATCTGGTATTGGGCATCAAGGAAGGTTAAGGAAACCTTGAAATCAAAGCAGGTTCCCCTTCTTGCCCTCGGGGCGGCATTCTCCTTTGTCATTATGATGTTTAATGTCCCTGCACCAGGGGGATCAACAGGGCATGCAGTTGGAGGGGCATTCATTGCAATAATCCTTGGTCCATGGCATGCACTTATGTCACTGACAGTGGCACTGGTCATTCAATCTCTCCTCTTTGGTGACGGAGGGATAACTGCAATTGCCGCCAACTGTTTTAATATGGCATTGGTCATGCCCTTTACAGCATATTTTATTTACTGGTTAATCAGGGGTAGTGCTGACATTTTAAGTAGAAGGGGTCTTGTGGCAGCCTTTATGGCTGGTTATATCTCTCTCAACATTGCAGCCCTCTTCACAGCCATAGAGTTTGGCATACAGCCTTTCATTGCAAGAGGACCGAATGGGGAACCCCTTTACTGCCCCTACCCCCTGAGTATTACAATCCCTGTGATGGGATTTGAGCATCTCGCATTTTTTGGGTGGATTGAGGGGGGGATTACTGCCCTTGTCCTGTCCTCTATCGCTAAGATAGAACCAGCACTCATAGTAAAGGAGGTAAAATTAAATAAACTCTGGGTATTCATTGGAATCTTGATCCTCCTTACGCCACTTGGGCTCATTGCCCAGGGGACATCGTGGGGGGAATGGTCAGGAGAAGAATTAAAGAGAATTCTTGGATTTATCCCTGAAGGGCTAAAGAACCTTGAAAATCTATGGAATACTTTATTGAGTGGATATAATATCCCAGGCTGGGAAGGACCCCTATTTCAAAGTCTCGGCTATATCCTTTCTGCGATCATGGGGGTCGTAATGGTATCAGGGGTTATCTTTATGATTGGAAAACTCTTATCTTTCTGGGAGGAAAATTGAAGCCCGTAGATTCGTTCCGCACACTGCCAGCATGGTTAAAGACAGAGGGTATAGGGACATTTCAGACCACTTCTTTTGAAACCCGAAAGAGTAGTTTTATAAAAAAGACCCTTTCAGATATCACAGGTTTTTTAAGGGATACCCTTTTTACTTCGGTGTGGGTAAGAGAAAAAGGGTTCCTTCAAGGTATGGACCCGAGATCAAAGCTTCTGGGTGTGTTATTCTTAATTATAACCGTTAGTATTATGAGGACTATCAATCCACTCTTGTACCTCTATATTTTATCTGTAATACTTGCCATTGCATCAAGAATAAAGATAGTTTTCTTCGTCAAGAGGGTATGGTTCTTTATCCCTTTCTTTGCAGGGGTTATTGCAATACCCTCCCTCTTCCTTGTCCCTGGAAAGCCAATATTCTCTTTTTTAGTCCTTACCATAACAAGGGAGGGGATAACCACAGCAACAATTTTTGTATTAAGGGTTGCAACCTCTGTATCATTCCTCATCCTTCTCATCCTTACGACAAAATGGGACCACATCCTTAAGGCACTCAGGGTATTCTATGTCCCATCATTATTTATCCTTATCCTTTCCATGACTTACCGATATATCTATCTCCTCATTTATACTATGGAGGATATGCATATATCTCTCTTAAGCAGAACCATAAAGAGGCATACCCTACAAGAAGGGCAGAGATGGATTGCCGGGAGGATAGGATTTATTTTTTATAAATCAAGAAGGCTTTCCGGAGAAGTATATGATGCAATGATTTCAAGGGGATTTAGAGGAGAGGTAAGTATTCTTGATACCTTCAGGATGAAGGGAGTGGATTATCTCTGGCTTTCCCTTTCACTTGGAGTTTTTATCATGGAGATAGCATCCTGAGCTTGTCGAAGAATCGGAGGTCTCATTGAAAATTTTTGAAGTAAGGGATATAGAGTACTCCTACCTCGGTAAGATAGAGGCACTCAGAGGGATAAGTCTTGAGATAGAGAGTGCAGAGAAGGTTGCCATCATCGGCGCCAATGGGTGCGGAAAATCCACATTCCTTAAGATTCTCAATGGACTCATTTTCCCTGACAGGGGTGAAGTTAAGGCCTTTGGAGAGATACTTTCACAGGAATTAATGAACGGGGAGTTCAACTCCATTTTCAGGAGCAAGGTTGCCCTCCTCTTTCAAAACCCTGATGTCCAGCTATTTTCACCCTCTGTCTGGGATGAAATAGCATTTGGGCCCCTTCAACTTGAACTGCCAAAAGAAGAGGTTATTAAAAGGGTGGAGGATATCCTGATTCTCTTGAGAATAGGACATTTACGGGAAAGGTCTCCTCATGAACTCAGCATAGGGGAAAAGAGAAAAGTAGCAATTGCCTCAATACTTACCATAAATCCTGATGTATTGCTCCTTGATGAGCCTACTGCTGGTCTTGATCCAAGGAGCACGAGGGAACTCATATCGCTCCTCTTGGAGGCAAATGATGCAGGTAAGACAATTATCACAGCAACCCATGACCTCCATACTATTCCTGAGATTGCAGATAGATGCTATATCTTTAGTGAAGAAAAGAAAATTATAACTGAAGGGAGGACAGATGATATCCTTTCAGATAGGAATTTGCTCGAAAGGTGTAATCTTATTCACCAGCACAAACATAGACACGATGAGAACTGGCACAAACACCCGCACGGGCATTAAAAAAGCGATGTAACTCAAGGCTTAAGCCTTGAAAACGCCTTTCTTCCAATATCATTCCTGTAATAAACACCTTCCCATGAAATTGTTTTCACTCCTCTGTAAGCCCTTTCTATTGCATCTTTAATATCAGCACCGAGGGATGTAACCCCCAGGACCCTCCCCCCATTCGTTATGACCCTGCTATTTTTTTTATCTGTCCCTGCATGAAAAATTACAAGATTCTCAATTTTTTTTGCCTCATCAAGCCCTTTTATTTCCTTACCCCTTTCATATATATCTGGATACCCCTCGGCTGCCATAACAACACAGACCGATGCCTCATTATACCACTGAATCTCTTCCCCTTTTAATCTGCCCTCTACGGCTGACATCATTATTGAAACAATATCATTTTTCATCCTGACAAGTATTGGCTGTATCTCCGGGTCACCAAACCTGCAATTAAACTCCAGAACAAAAGGCTTACCATTTACAATTATAAGCCCTGCATACAGGATACCCTTATAACACCTACCTTCTTTTTTCATGCCAAGAACTAATGGCTTCATAATGGTTTCAATAATATATCTATTGAGTGTCTCAGTAATAATCGGGGCAGGAGAATATGCACCCATACCACCTGTATTTGGTCCCCTATCATCATCGTAAATCTGTTTGTGATCCTGAGTTGTAGCGAGGGGAACTATATCCTCCCCATCGCTGAATGCCATGAAAGATACCTCTTCACCCCTCAGATATTCCTCTATAATAACCTTCTCACCGGCACTTCCAAAAACCCTCTGCACCATTATTGAATCAACTGCCCTTATCACCTCATCACGGGTATGGCATATAATAACCCCTTTTCCTGCTGCAAGACCATCCGCCTTTATTACAAGGGGGGTGTAATCCTGAGCCTGTTGAAGGATATAATCCTTTACCTTATCAGGAGAATCAAAGTACTCATACTGTGCAGTGGGTATTCCATATTTTTTCATAATATCCTTTGCAAATACCTTGCTCCCCTCTATTTCTGAGGCCTCCTTAGTAGGGCCAAATATCCTCAATCCCTGTCTTTCAAATTCATTTACAATCCCCAGTGTCAGTGGGAGTTCAGGTCCTACAACTGTCAAATCTACAGAATTCTCTCTTGCAAAGTCAGCAAGACTCTTTATATCGGTCGACTCAATACTGATATTCTCTGCAATCTCAGATGTCCCTGCATTACCAGGTGCACAATATATTTTCCTGACTAAAGGACTCTGGTTTATCTTCCACACGAGGGCATGTTCCCTCCCACCACTACCTATGACAAGTATTTTCATAGTAAATTATCAACTGGTTGCAGTCAGAATTTTTATCATAGTTTACCATAATTCACTTCTCAATTCGAATGAAGGGCCAAAAATCCGATTTAGGATTTTGGAAAAATCGCCAATTCATATACACAGTCGAGAGTTGAAAACTTTACTATGAAGAGGTTTACAGCTATAATATGAGCAATATAGTAAATTTATGGAAAGCTACGGGGAATTATAAAATTAAAATGCCTCAAATACTGCCCAATATAAATAGAAACTTTTTCGAAGATACCCTTCCAGAATATTTGAATAATAATACCTCTCTATCACCTACACCTTCTGAACTCAGCTCACTTGCATCAGACATAATCCAGCTTTCCAATCTCTTTACAAGGGATAGGGAAATCCTTCCACCAAAATACCTGAATAATGAAAAGCTGAGAATGGCTTATATGCTCTATTTCCTCCCATCCAATCTTTATAAGATTCATCTTCCGCTTAAAGGACTTTCCCTTCACCCAAAGAAAATCCTGTCAAAGAAAAAATTAAAAATACTTGATTTGGGTTCAGGTCCCGGCACAACGATCCTCGGAATGTTAGATTTCTTTTCCCATCAAAAAAAGAGACCTTTCCTTGAGTTTACCGCTGTTGACTCGATAGCAGAAAATCTTCATATCGCAGAAGGGCTTTTTAAATTGTTTATAAAAAATATTCTTTCAAATGCCTCTCTTAAGACCTTTAAATTAAATATAGAAAAGGTGG
>JACQQJ010000113.1 GCA_016207035.1 Nitrospinota bacterium
GAACACACTTCCTGCATTTTCATAAACAGGCCTTAAAATAGCATAGGCAATCATTAATTGAAAGGTAGTAACAGTCGGCAGCCATTTTTTGCCCAAGACAATCGTAATAAATTCAGGAGCTATGATAACTAACAATACAGAAATAAATGCACAGATGCGAATTACAGAAGCAGCAAAATTTGTAAATGCCTGTGATAGCGCAAGTTTATCATATTGCAATTTTGAATAAGTTGGAAATGCAACCCCATCTACAACCTGTGAAATTTTCTGGGTAGGAAGGGAGGATAGATTCCATGCAATAGTATAGTAGCCGAGGGCATTTGTGCCCAACCATGTTCCAACAATAAAATCGTCTCCTGCCCACATAACCCATGATAATATCTCAATCACAATAGCCTTTGAGCAGTATTGCCATATATCTCTTGCGATCTCAATATCAAAATCCCACGAAGGTCTCCATGGAACGAGGATAATTGGTACTATAGTATCGAATATATAATTAAGAACCCTACCCGCTACCAGACTCCATACACTAAATCCTTGAAATGCCAATATAAGTGTAATAGCAATAGAAATAAGTGGACCTAATGTAAAAAATAATGCCATTTTTTTATATTCAAGATTTTTTTGCATCCATGTAGTAAAGGGTAGACTTATTGATCGAAGGGAACTGGCAACAGCGAGAATTAATACAATATTTGCAATCTCCCTTGTATATCGCCCAATTATAAAAGGTCTGCTCCCCAGCACTGCAATGAGAAACGGAATTTCAAGAAATAACGACAGAAAAAATTGTGTCGAGAATACCCTCTTTTCATCTGATTGTTTATGAATAACTGCGGATTCTATGCTTATATTCCTTAACCTTGCAATCATCTCCATAATGGACACAGCTAAGGCAACCTTACCAAAATCCTCAGGGATTAGGAGGCGGGCTAATATGATAGAAGAAATTACCCCATAGATGAGATTAAGATTATGGGCTATACCGTGAAAAAATACACTCTTAATCGCCTTCTGTGCGAGGTTCACTTATGGGTTTTTAAGTTTTGTGGTTTTGAATCAATCAAACTATCCCTTATGGACTAAAAGGATATACTTTTTATCTGGATTTAAGATATATATAAATAAATATTACTCCTGATGAGAGTAAGGTAAATAATGTGATGAACTTCCCGACTGTATATGAGGCAGGGGTATAAACAAAATCTATATTGTGTTTACCATGTTCAAGGAAAACCCCCCTCTGTATATAATTAACCCTGTATATTTTCCTCTCTATTCCATCCACAAATGCCTTCCAGCCGGGAAACCATGTATCTCCCAGAACAAGCAACCCATTTCCCTGTATATCAGCTATAATTTTTACCGTTTCATTTTTATAATCTGTAATGAGAATATCCCCCTCTACCCTCTCATCAGAAGGAATATGAAAGTGTAAATCAGGTTGTTCTTCAAGAATAGCATATTTTTGAGGGTCAAAATGAACACCCTTTATCTCATTCCAGATAGAATCTTCTCCTGCAATTATCTTATAATGTGAGACAATATAAGCCCTCGGCAGTACATTTCTATTTTTGTATATCTTTACAATACCGTCATGAATAAGCTCTAAACTCTGTGCTGAACCTGTTTCAGCATTATCAGATACTACCTCTTCACTGGAGAGAATATATTTTACATTCAGCATATCCATTATCCTTGGATATTTTATAAGTTCGCTTTCTGTTCCTATGGGAAAATCTTTTATCCTGTCCATATATAAGAGCTCAAGATTTCTTTTCCCTGTTATACTCGCTACACCAGACACCTGTTGTAATCTATAGAGCGAACTTGAATTGTTAGGAATAATCTCTCTAAACTCTTTGTAAGGATATCTCCTGTTTTGTTTAAATCCATCTTCCAATACCTTATTCTGTTTCCATGAATAGATTCGAAAGATAGATTTATCTGACTTTAAAATCTTTGCAGACTCAGGCTCTTCTGTATAAATGCGAGAGTCTACAGATTCATTATATCCCATCCCAAAATAAAAAAGGTCTGCCACTGTTAGGATAATTGCAGAAGCTTTTAAAAACCCCCCCCATCCATTTCTCATACCCATTTTAACAATTATTGCAGAGGTAAGGATTATAATAAGTTGTATGAATACCCTGGGTGATGTAATGATAAATACAGATTCCAGTGCGTCATAATGCCTTCCGATTTTACTGATAATACCTGTATCAAAAGATTGGATATAATCTTTTAATAAAAATGAGCCGAGATTCAATGAGAGAATGATACCAAAGGAGATTAAAACTAATAGTGTAGTCCCTCTTTTTATAAGCGACTTCTGCTGATGGCTGATGGCTGATGGCTGATGACTGATTAGGTATTGAAATCCAAAACCTGCGAGGAGTGATAAGGCAAGGGTAACTGTAATTAAAAACCTTCCAGGACATCTAAATACTTTAATGACAGGGAGATGATGCAAGGGGATATAAATCAGACCATATTTACCCATGGCCAGGAGCATAAATATTACTGCAATAATTGATAGAATTTTGACTACCATTACATCTTGTTTGTTAGAGGATGAATTTCGAATCAATAGGACGGAAGCCATTGCAAAAACAAAGGAAAGAACTCCAACATAACCACAGGTCTCCCATAAACTGCCAAACCCCCAGTATGGGTCACCATAAAAACCGTTCCTGCCGTATCCAAAGAAATAGGGGAATATGAAGGTTATAAAATGTAAGGGATGAAACAGATTCTCATTTGCCAATTCAAAACTTAAACCCTTGCCCCTGCTTGAAAATTGACTTTCTTCAAGAGAAGGAAGCCACTGGATTGCTGAAATACCGATAGAAATAAAGAGGAAAATGAAGAGATGATAAAGATATCTCAATTTGAGGTTGCTGAATTTTGAATGACGGGTCTCAGAAACACAGGTAAGTTTTAAAATATAATAGGTAACAACAGCCATAGTATTTATAAGCTGGATATTGTAATGGCCAACAAAAAAATGTATTCCAAGTATCAATCCAAGGAGTAATGTCCACAAAAATTGCGACCCCTGATTTGAACTTACCGAATCATAAATCTTTTCAACGAAAAGAAAAAATAATGGCAGCCATACTGCTGACTGATTAGCCCATATATGAAACGTATGAGTTACATAAAAACCACTGAATGTGAATGTAATAGCGGATAGCAGGGAGGGGAGTTGCTCCAGCTTCAATTTCCTCGCAAGAAGATAGGTAAATATTCCTGCCAAGGTATAGTGAATAACTGTTGACAGGCTATAGGCGATGTATGCCGGAAAAAGATAAAAAAGAAGGAGATTTATTGGATAAAAAAACCCGACCTGACTTTCAGCCAAGAAAGGGTGTCCCGTAAACCAGTAAGGATTCCAGAGTGGGACAGCAAAACTTTTTAACGATTCACTGGCCAGTGCCTTCAAGGGATAGAAGCATATAAATACATCTGAGTGCGCATATACCTCACCTAAAAAAATGAGCCTCCAGTGAAAAACTAAAGCCAGAATGATGATAAATAAGTATGGAAAATTTCTGTTACTGAGCAGTGAATTCACTCCCTGATAAAACCGTATGAACGGTACTGTACTTTATATTTAACTAAAAACAGCCACACCATTGCTGAAAAAACCTTTTCATGAATTGGCTGCGCTGAACCCCTTTCTGGAAAGCGAATGAAACGACTTGAGAGCAAATATGAACATCTCCTTTATTTTCCTCCCCTCACCAACAGTAAAAACAAAGAAATAAACAAGAGACCACCATATACGGAAAATTATATTTGGAGGAAATTTAATCAGATATTTTATGAACGGTAAAAAAATAGGAAAAAGTATGGCAGTTTGAAAAAATAAATGAAGATTTATCATTCTATTGCGGTCAGCCATTTTTATTATAGAATCACTCTGCTGAGATGAAGCTACAATGGTATTGATGGTAGACTCCATATAACCATATTGAGCAGCATATTCAGCTATCTTGGTCCCTGGATAGGGGGTGAGAAAAGAACAGCGGGGATAGTCAGTACCTATTTTAATATTGAGATTAACTGTTTCAAAGGCATCTTTTATAGTCTCTCCAGGGATGCCCAGCATATTAAAGGTGGTAAGCTTAATTCCATATTTTTTAAGGAGTCTTGCAGATTCAATGATCTGCTGGTTTGTTATCCTCTTTCCCAGAACCTCATTTCTTATCTCTTCATTGCCGCTCTCGATAGCAAATGATATGCATTTACACCCCCCCTGACTGAGAAGTTTTACTGTATCTTCTCTGAGTGTATCTGCCCTCGCTGCACAGTAAAATGGTATTGAAACATCCTCTCTGTAACGATTTAAAAATTCCCTCAGCCATTTATGATTCAGCACAAATATATCATCATGAAAAAATACAGTCTCTATTCCATATCTATCCCTGACCTCTTTTATCTCCTCTATAACATCCGGGGGGCTCCTGAACCTGACAAATCGTCCATTATTCTTATACATATCCTTCAACTGCTCATTAAAACAGAAGGTGCATTCAAATGGACACCCCCTCCCTGCTATAAATATTTTATGAGAGTTATTTTTTAAAAATGGATAATCATGATAATATATCTCCCTATCCTGAAATGGAAGGGAATCAAGGTTTTCAATAAGGGGTCGAAGGGGGTTTTTGTATACAACCCCATCTCTCTTAACCCATAAATTTTTTATACCAGTAATATCCCTGTTACTATCTACTGCATCAGCCAACTCCAAAAGTGCATGTTCTCCTTCACCCCGACATATCACATCTACCCCTCTCTCCTGGATAATATCTGGGAAATATGTAGGATGGGCACCCCCAAAAACAGTTAGAGACTTCAGGCTACTCTTAATATCATTTGCAACATTTAATGCCCAATGATGCATACCTGTCATAATTGAAAAGGCAACAACATCACCCTGTGACAATTTCCCAATAATATCTTTAGACGATTCCCCGATTAAGACCCTAACCTTATGGCCATTATTTTTAAGAAAAGAAGAGAGTATGGCGGTCCCTGGATATTCATACCATAACCTCTGGACAAATACTATACTTGCCATATTCAGAGATACTTTTCCTTTACCTCTCGGTAAACCTCTTCTAAAGTAATATCAAGAACACACACAGGATTCTTGCAATCGCTCCTCTTAGCATTATAATTTGTAATACACGGGCTACAGGGTTGTTTCTTGTAAAATATTGTATCAGACTTTCCCCTTGGTCCGTAAAGAATGGGTGTATTCGGCCCAAAAAAACCAACAACAGGAACTCCCATTGCAGTTGCAAGATGAAGAGGTCCTGTGTCACATGAAAAAAAGAGATTGCACCTGCTGATGATTGCTGAGAGTTCCCTGATGTTAAACCTACCGCATATATTGACTGCACTATTTTTCATTAACTGTAGAACAGACTGTACTAAAGGGTCTTCTGCAGGTGAGCCTGTAAGGATGATTTTTGCATGATGCTTCTCAATTAAAACATCAGCTAATTGTGCAAATCTCTCTTTAGGCCATCGCCTCTCTGGAAAATTACCTCCGCAACCAACATGCATTCCAATGAGAAAATCTTTATTGGTAATCTTATTTTCCTTAAAAAACCTCTCTGCTGTTTCCTTCTCCCTCTCTGAAAGAGGAACAGGGGTAATTTCTGAGTGATTTGATTGAATACCGAGTCTCTTTACAATATCAAAAAAAGTAGCAGACATGTGCTGATGGTTATTGTAAACAACAGGGTGTGTAAACAGGTAGTGCTTCCCCTGCCCCTCTGTATAAAAACCTATACGGGACTCTGCACCGCTAAAAAAGGCAAGGATCGCCGCATATCGAGAAAACTGGTCAAAATCTAATGCAATGTCAGGGCCCTCTGACCTCATCTTCAAAATAATACCTGCAGTACTTAAAATAAATTTGTAAAAACTATTTACATGTATAAGTAGTTTATAATCTAAATATGGATTCTGTTCAACTATATCCCTGTTATTTTCAAGGGTAACAAAACCTATTCTTGCATCAGGGAATTTTTTTCGCAGTGCCCTCATAGAATCAAGCATCATGATAATATTACCAATTCCCCATGTCTTGATTAAGAGGATATTTTTGGGGGACCCCTCTCTTTTTAACCCCGGGTTAATATATTGAATTAACCTGCTCATAACCCCTATAATAAAGCAGACAGGTATCCCTATATAATAATCTGCAATTCTCATGAAAGAGATGTTCATAATGCTGAGGTAAGAACTGAAGGCTGAAGCTAATAAAAAAAAGTCACATCTTAAAACAGGTGTATAGAACAAAAACCTGATAAGCCACAGAGGACACAGA
>JACQQJ010000110.1 GCA_016207035.1 Nitrospinota bacterium
ACTAAAATTATAGAAAAAATTAAGTACCTGCTTATTGATGAATATCAGGATACCAACTATATCCAGGAACAAATCGCTTTAAAGCTCGTAAAACCTCAGGACAACATCTGTGTAGTTGGAGATGAAGACCAGTCGATGTATCGCTTTAGAGGGTCTACTGTTAGGAACATCCTTGAGTTTAAAAATCACTTTAAAAAATGCAACATAATTAAGCTTCTTGAAAACTATCGCTCTCATAAGACTATTATTGATACCTATAACACTTTCATCGATTCTATAGATTGGTCAAATTCAAACGGCAGACATAAATTTCGTTTCCCTGACAAAACGGTTGTATCATCGGAAAAGACCACATCTCCTGATTATCCTGCTGTATTCAGTATCTGGACATGCAGTCCAGAGGATGAGGCAGAGCGCTTTGCAGATTTGGTGGAGTATCTTAAAAAACATAAAGTTATTGAAGATTATAGCGATGTTGCCTTACTGCTGAGAAGTGTAAGGCTTGAAGACTACAGTGGACATTTTATAGAAGCCTTAAAACGAAGGAATATTAAAGCATTCTGCCCCCGTGCACGTGCTTACTTTGAAAATGAAGAAGTCAAAATTATGCTTGCCTGTTATACACTGCTATTAACTTTTATCGGGAGTGACCTGCATAACTTTGATCACAAACAAGTCATTGAAGATGGCATAAAAATGCTTGGTCCTTACCAGTCCTCTCCATTGGCAGTATATCTCAAAAGGATGTCAGACAAGATAAATAGGTTAAAAGACAAAGAAGCCTTAGATGAAAATGTATCTGATTTTCTCTATCAATTATTTGCCTATAAACCATTTTCTGATTATCTTAAAGATGAAAATAAGGCAAGAAATCTTTCAATCTTTAGTTCGCTTTTAAGCTCATTCCAGATCTATTACCACATATCTGTCATTACAGCCAGAAATAAGGTGGCCATGAAATACAAACTGTTCAATAGCTTTTTTAACCTTCTATTAAATACTGGACAGAACGAATATGAAGATGAAGACAACCCAATTCCCAGGGGTTATGTGCAGATAATGACTATTCATCAGTCAAAAGGCCTTGAGTTCCCAGTTGTAGTGGTTGGTTCCTTGGATAAGCGATATAGTGTGCAAAAGGATATTGACCGTAATTTATCGTCTTTTTATCAGAGGGGACCTTTCGAACCTGAGGACAGAATCACTCGGTTTGACTGGGCAAGGTGTTTCTATGTGGCATTTTCAAGACCTCAAAAGCTGCTGGTATTGACAACCTCAACTGAACCAAAACCAATATTCGAAAGCGTTTGGGAAGGGCTTGACCAGTGGCCTCATGTAAAGAAGGAGACCTTAAAGGCACAGAAATTCAAATCAAAATCGCATTTTATCCCAAAAAAGACCCTTTCGCTTACCTCTCATATCAATGTTTATGAGACCTGCCCCTGTCAATACCAATTTTATAGGGAGCTTGAGTTTACACCTAGCAGAACAGGTCAGGTATTGTTTGGTACACTGGTGCATCAGACTATTGAAGACATTCACAGGGCAGTGCTTGACGGAGATAAAATATCTGAACAGAAGATATCTGATGATTTTGAAGGTAATTACAAAGGCCTTTTGGCTAACGGTTTCAGGCCGATTGGTATGAAGCAAAAAGAAGAGGCATTAAAGCATGTAATGACTTACTACATTAACAATAAAGACATCTTAAACCGAATAGTAGAAGCCGAGGTAGATGTTTCAGTGGAAAAAGACTATTATATTATTAATGGCAAGGTAGATTTATTGCTGGGCAAGGATAAAAAACTTGAAGTCCTTGACTTCAAGTCACAACCTCGACCTGAGCCAAAAGATCCGCTAATTGAAAGATATAAAAAACAGCTTAATCTTTATGCTTTCATTCTAAAAGAGAGATACAGGAAAGACCCTGAGCGGTTGTACATTTACTGGACTTCAGAGGAAAAACGCAAAGATGCACTCATGGAAATCGAATATGATGAAAAATTACTTGAAGAAGCAGGCAGGCATTTTGATAAAATTGCCAATTGCATTATCAGGAAGGATTTTGATATAAAAGAGATGCCTGATAAAACAAGGGTTTGCAAAGAATGTGATATAAGATTTTATTGCCATAAAGGAGGTTAAATAATGGGAACTAAACAATTGACCATAAACAAAGATGAGCTTTACGGTCTCATTAAAGAGGCGGTAAGAGAAGTTATTCACGAGGAGGCATTTGAACTGTTTTTGAAAAATATCCCGCCTGTTTCTGAAGAAGAAATGAGGGATATTCAAAAACAGCATGGAAAACCATCTTTAAAAAAAGACATTGGTTACCATGAGACCGTCAAGATATGACATGGAGAATTGAATATTCAAAGGATGCCTATAAATTCATTCAGAAGAATAAACTTCATGCTGATGTATCCGAGGAGATGAAGAAGTTTCTGCTTAGGCTGAAAGGTGTTGATGTAAACATTAACCTGAAAAAGCTTGTTGGAGATTGGGACGGCTATTACAGACTGAGAAAAGGGGATATACGGATTATCTTTAAAATAAATAAACAGGAAAAGGCCTTGTACGTTGAAAAGGTGTATTTACGAGGGAGAGTTTATAAATAACGATGCCCAAGATTGATATAAAGAAAACAGAGCTTGTCTGGAAAGGAAAATATGATGATGAGGGCAGGCTTGTGCCTGTTGAAAAGCCCGGGCCGTATCCCTTCCAGATCGTTGAAGTCATCAATGAGCCGCGCATAGGGCATCAGGAGGAAACAATGCAAGGCTCTCTGTTTGATATCTGGAAGGGTGATGAAGGAGCAACCTTTGAAGAAGGATGGAAGAACAAGCTCATCTGGGGCGACAACAAGTTCGTGATGTCTTCACTCCTTGAGAAATTCGCAGGCAAGATAGACCTCATCTACATTGACCCGCCGTTTGCAACTGGAGCGGATTTTAGAATCAATATTGAAATCGGGGAAAAAGGAGAAGAGATTACTAAAGAACACTCAGTTATTGAAGAGAAAGCATATCGTGATACTTGGGGCCAGGGAATAGATTCATATATACAAATGATTTATGACAGACTGACATTAATCAAGGATTTGTTGAGTGATAAAGGTAGCATATATGTCCATTGCGATTGGAGGGTGAATAGTTATATAAGGGTAATTATGGATGAGATATTCGGAGCTGACAATTATCGGAACGAAGTCTGTTGGTGTTATACAGGCCCTAGTGCAGCAAATAATACTTTTACACGTAAGCATGATAATATTATTTTTTATACTAAATCAAACTCTGGAATTTTCAATATGCAAAAAATAAAGCACAAAAGTGGTTTGCACAATACCGGACAAATTTATGGGGGAGATGAGGATAAGAATGAAGAAGTAAGGCAAATGGAAAAAGAGGGAAAAAAATTAGAAGACTGGTGGATTGATATATGGGCTACAGAAAGATATCGATCTGAATTATTGGGTTATGATACACAAAAACCAGAAGCACTTTTAGAAAGAGTTATTAAAGCAAGTAGTAATGAAGGCGACCTTGTCGCCGACTTTTTCTGTGGTTCTGGTACTACATTAACGGTAGCTGAAAAGCTTAATCGCCGTTGGATCGGTGTTGACCTTGGTAGGTTTGCGATTCATACGACGCGGAAACGGATGCTTGAAATTGAGGAAAGCAAGGACTTACTGAATGAAGGCAAAAAATATAATAAGAAGGCTCGGCCTTTTGAGATTCTGAATCTTGGGAAGTATGAACGGCAGTTCTGGCATGTGAGCGCCTTTGGACACAAGGATGAGAAGAAGGCCCTCTTTGAGTATCTTGCCTTTATTTTAAAACTCTACGGCGCTGAGCCGATATCTGATTCAACTCACATTCACGGCAAAAAGAACAATGCACTTGTTTACATCGGCGCTGTTGACGCGCCTGTAACAGTTCAGGAGGTGACCGACGCCCTCAGCGACACAAAGGCGATGGGCTTAAAAGAGCTTCATGTCCTCGGCTGGGAATGGGAGATGGGTCTTAATGATGCGATTCAGGAGGTCGCAAAACAGATGGGAGTTCGGTTAAAGCTGCGTATCATCCCAATGGACGTGCTTGACCCTCAGGCAGTGGCAAAAGGAGACATCCGTTTCTTTGAACTCGCCCATTTTAAAGCTGACATTGAAACAAAGAATAAGACCGTAAAGGCGAATCTGAATGACTTTGTCATCCCACATACTGACTTGATTCCTGATGAGGTCAGGGAGTCCATCAAGAAATGGCAGGACTGGATTGACTACTTGGCAGTGGACTTTGACTTCCAGAATGACACCTTTAACAACGGCTGGACCTCCTACCGCACAAAGAGCAGCCGCAAACTTAATCTGACCGCAGAGCATGCGTATGAAAAGGCTGGGACATACAAGATATTTATAAAAGTCATTGATATTTTTGGAATAGACACTTCACAGGTCTTTGAAGTGGAGGTAAAGTAACTCATGCCTGAAACATGGGTTCAATACAACAAAGAGCTTCCATATGTAGAAGGCCGTGAACCGTGGGAAGTGCCCACCTGCTATCTAAGAAAAACAGGTCCTAATCAGTATGAGGTTGTTAAGGGCCGTAGGCCGAGCAGTATGCTGCTGGTCAACGGGCTCAGGGCCGACATTGATAAATGGCGTGAAGACGGCTATCCCGGAGCTACAAATACAAGTAAAGAGCTTTTAGCTTACTGGTTTGAGCAATCGCACCCGCCTGTATTCGGCAATGAACCTTTTAGCTTTTATTTCTGCCAGCGTGAGGCCATTGAGACAATAATCTATCTCTTTGAAGTAAAGAAATACCCTGATATCGCGCCTCTGATTGAAGAATATCATGAAAAATATCTTGGCAGCTTCTTTTCCTCTGAAGTAGAAATCACAGAGGATATGGATGGTAAGAGAAAGGTCAAACGTTACTTTCCTGAACTTGAGCAGGAAGGCGAGCAGGAACTGCCCGAAAAGAACCTGCTCCGTTATGCGATAAAAATGGCAACCGGCTCCGGCAAGACTATGGTAATGGCCTTTGTCATTATCTGGAGCTACTTCAACCGCCTGAAGGAAAAGAGCAGCAGGCATGCGGACAATTTCCTGATAGTCGCTCCAAATGTAATTGTTTATGAGAGACTGGCAAAGGATTATGCCAATGATTTAATTTTTAAAAAGTTCCCTTTTATCCCTGATGCATGGAAACCATTATGGAAACCCAATATTAAACTCAGAGGAGACGAATCACCGCTGGGTACTTCTGCTAATGTGATAGTCAATAACATCCATCAACTGTATGAATCCCGCATCAAGGAATGGAAGCCGGCGAGCATAGTGGAGGCGATTCTCGGCAGAAAGCCGCAGAAGGACCCTACCAAATCTCCACAAACCCTTCTTGAGAGAATCAAGGAACTGGATAATCTGCTCGTGCTTAATGATGAGGCTCATCATGTCCACGACGATGAATTAAAGTGGAATGAAAGCCTGCTCTCAATTCACAACGCTCTGCCAAAGGGATTGACCATGTGGCTTGATTTCTCTGCAACTCCCAAGACACCTAACGGAACTTATTATCCATGGATTATCTGCGACTATCCGTTGGCTCAGGCAGTTGAGGACCGGATTGTAAAATCTCCGCTGATTGTGCATACGGTAAACAAGGAAGACCCTGAAAAGGTAACTCATGAGAATGTTGTCGCAAAATACGGAGACTGGATAACAGCAGCCCTTGCACGGTGGAAAGAGCATTATGAGGCATATCAGCAGATCGGTAAAAAGCCGGTGCTATTTATCATGGCTGAGAAGAACAACTATGCTGACAAGATTGCCGAGGCTATCGGAAAAAGAGGGCATCATTACGGGATTGCAAAGGATGAAATCCTCACTATACATACAGACAACACCGGAGAGGTCAGAAAAAGTGATCTTGTATCACTCCGCGAAGAGGCGAGGGATGTTGACCGTCCGGATAATAAAATAAAAGTTATCGTGAGCGTATTAATGCTCCGTGAAGGATGGGATGTCCAGAATGTAACGATTGTGCTTGGATTGAGGGCTTACGACTCACCGATACTGCCGGAGCAAACCATAGGGCGGGGTTTGCGTCTGATCGTGGGCATCAGCTCGGACAGAACCCAGACACTTGAAGTAATAGGGAATAACAAGTTCGAGCAAATTGTAAGGGAACTTGAAAAAGAAGGCGTTGGAATAAATACCGACAAAACCCCTCCACCGCTTCCTGTTACTATTGCTCCTGAAAAGGGCAGGCTCAAATATGACATATCCATTCCATCAACCGATTTCTCTTATAATCGTCTCTACAGAAAAATTGCCGAGCTTGATCCTTTGAAGTTCCCCTCGCTGTTCAGCTCCAGCAAACTCTCTGAGGACAGAAAGGTCCTTTTGAAATTGGAAACTGTAAATTTAGGAGTTGAAGTGCATCAGGCAGAGGTTCAGGCAGAATATCTGGAATTAGGGCAGGACTTGATTGCTCAGATAACGAATGAAGTGATGAAGAAGGCAAAACTGACCGATTGCTTCAGCATCCTGTATCCGATTGTAGAAGCATATGTGTTAAACCGCTGCTTTGAGGCATCACTAAGAGATATTGGTAATGAGAAGTTAAGAAAAACCCTTAAGGAAATCTCTATTCACGAGGCTATATCAGATCTTCTTGCGACTGAAATCGGCAAGGCAACTGCTGAAAGGAAAAAGGTTAGTGTTAAAGGTGAGCCTATCATATTATCAAAAACTCCTAAATTCACATGGCGGCGCAAGCACATCAAATGCAAAAAAACCGTTTTCAATTTTGTCGCTGTCTATAACGATTTTGAGGCAGAGTTTGCAGACTTTTTGGATAAGTGCGATGACATAGAAGCCTTTGCAGCCCTTGCAGATATATTCAGGATTGACTACCTGACCTCAAAGGGCGCCATCCGTTATTACTTTCCTGATTTCGTTGCAGTTCAAAACAAAGGAAAATCAAAAATCTATTGGATAGTTGAAACAAAGGGGCGTGAATATCCAGAACTGGAAAACAAGAACAAGGCTATTGAGAGATGGTGCAAAGCTGTTTCAAAACAAACTGGAGAAGAATGGAAATACCTAATGGTAAAACAAGGGCATTTTAATTCAATCACGAATAAAGAAAAATCTTTTGATGCAATCCTGCCATCTGAAAAACCAAAATTATTTTGATTAGAATATACCCCTTCTCTCTCAAGAATCTTCTTCTTTTCATGTCCCCATCCCACCCATATTCAAAATACATGTCCAAAAAACCTCAAAATTTGGACACTTGTTATCTTTTTCATCAAGCCTTTTCTTCCCATGAAGATATTCCGAGTATATCGAGCAGCTCAGACACTTTTTCATACACCCTACGCATGATTATATCCCTATCCTCTTTATCTGTCACCTCAAGAAAGTCTGCTACCCATCTCGGACCTATATGCTCAATAGAGGCGAACTTGCTTCTTATCTTCTCAAGCCCCTCGATGATGAGATTGTTTTTCAAATGAGACCTGAATTCTGCGGCAAGCCCTTGTACACCGCCGGGATAATGCTCAACGCAATAATAAATGTCATAGGCATCTTTTTCTTTCATCCTCTCAAACATTACCATTCCCTTCATCACAAGAAATGGGGCAATCCCCGCAACTTTAAAGCTTACTTTATCTTTTCCTCCGTCGGGGAGTTCCCCTTCAAGGGTAACAGTGATTGAAGAATCAAAGGCAAGGTCACAGCCCCTTGCTTTTCGTGCCCGGATATCCTGAACTTTCTGTGTTCTATGCCCTTTTCCTGTGCCTCCGTATTCGCCTGCCATGAGGTCAACCTCAACATTTATCGGCTCTGCTCCTTTGATCTTCACTTTTCTGAAAAACCTGAACGGTTGTTCTTTGTCCTGTGTATAACCTCGTTTAAGGAACGCCTTTAGGATTGTCTGATAAGTATCATCTGGAATCCTTGAAAAGTCCAGGGCAACATCAATATCAAGGCTGCCAACATGGGGATCATCAGACTGTGGGAAGAGAAATGTTGGAGTCCATCCGCCGATTATTACCATTTCATCTTTTATCTCACCGAAGAGATGAACAAGTTCTATGAGAACAGCTTTACAGGCCTTAACCTCTTTAGCTCCATATTGGCTTTTGCTTACCATCCTGGCCTAATCCTTTGTTCAAATATTGCCTGCGCCGCTTCCTCGCCTCTCCCTTTAAAACTCTTTAAATCAAGATAAAGCTGGATGTCAGATACAACATTAATGTCGTTAATATCCCGAAGGCCGTAGAAGACGCCTTCATCATATGGCTGAAGAAGGGTTACATTTGCCCCGGTCTCCACTTTTTTTAGTTGCAAGGCCTTTGCAATGCTCTCGATATTACCATCAATATAAGAAAATAAACGCATGAATCTTACGAACGGCGCTACCTTTCTTGCTCCTGAAAATAATGTGAGGCCATAACGATACTTCCTTTTCTCGCACTCTTTCTTGATTGCTATTTCAAGCTGGTCTTCTGAAAGGCCTGAATAGAATGAAGAGCCCAGATTCTTTTCGTAGGAATAATTATTAACCCACTCGTTAAGCACTTCCTGAGGTTTGATAAGATAGAAGCTCTTATTTTCTTCCTTAATCCATTCCTCTGAAAGAAGTGCCTGTTTCACCCTTGAGGTCAGCCCTATGCTTATATCTGCCTCCCTTGATAGGTCTTCGACATACCATTTCCTTGAAGGAGATGAGAGAAGCACCCTCAGTATTCTGCTTGATTTTGGGGAGACGACAGATTTTGATAGGCGGGTAACAGCGAAGGGATTAGGTCTCCCGCTTCTTTCTATAAATACATTTTTGAAAGACAGGAAGGCATTTCCCGCCAGATCAATGCATCCTATGCCTGCGTCTTTACATATCTGCCTGCTTGCATCACTTAAATAAGGAGCGACCAGTATGCCACAGGAGCCTTTAAATCTCTTGAGATATTCTTTAAGTTGCAATATCGCCATTCTCACGAAGCGTGGTTCGCCCTGCGATATTACCTCTATAATAAATTTTGCAGGCTTGCCGGAAATAAGAGTGCTCAATACAAAATCAACCTCTTTATTATTGACTCTGACATTGGCTTTGGATTCCTTTACTTCAAGGAAGGTGATATCCGAGAGAACAGACGTTATGCCTCTCTGTGCTCTATTAAGCAGGGATCTCTCTGAATACTGTTTCACTATAGAAGCTTGTTTCACCATATGGTGAAACTATATATTATAGTGAAACAAAAGTCAAGGAGGTCTCTTTCAGGTTAAGACATCAGCACCAGTGTAAAGGTAACAAACCATGGTCTAAAAGGAGCAAGAAACAGTAGTGGGGGATTTTAATGGCAGCTAACTCTTCGAAAGATATTGATGAGCCGTGCTGGGGTCGAACCGGCAACCTACTGATTAAGAGTTATCTTTATG